>JAZRTU010000042.1:0-5032 GCA_045652185.1 Eubacteriales bacterium
ATTACTCGTACCGTGTTTTTACCATGAAAAGAGATTTATATGAAAAAGATAGTTATTAGCTAAGTTATTTCGATGCTCTGTATATCGAGTATGCAAGAAGACACTGTGCGGGATAGTACGTGCAGATGCAGATGTAATCGACTATTTTTGCCGCGCCGCCGAACACGTAAAAAAGAAGCATCACATCGGAAATCGCGAACAACACGCTTCCAACGGCAAGCACGAGCGAGAGTGTGTTTTTCAGCTTCGAGTGGTTGCCGAGCGCTTTTCCGACCATACAGGAAATTATAAACGCATAACCGTAACATACGATATCAAGTCCGCCGAAGTTAAACGACGGGTAGAACGCCATAAACAACGCTACCGCGGCGAATATCGAGCCGCTGAATATAGCGTCCTTCAACGAAAGCTTTGCGAGCGTGAAGTATGAAGCGAGGTACATCAGGTGTCCGAGTCCGAAAAGCGCCGCGCCTGTGATAAAGCTGCCTGTTATCAGGATGTCACCGAGCATCGACGAGACGAGCCCGAGAAAGATGAAACCGGAAAAAGTCAGTTTTTCGCTCTTTTTGATCAACGCATAAACAAGGTTAACAAGCCCCATCAAAGCGAACAGTCCGCTCGTCACACCCTTGAGGTCGATATTTCCGTTTGAAATATATATGATGTTGCTGATAAGCACTATCGCTATCATTATTATATTAACAATATTGAACGGCTTCTTCATTATTCCACTTCACTTTCGTTTGGAGGTTTGGGGCGGTCGATGACAAGACGATCAATCGACCGCCCAAGGGGGGATGATATAAAAAGAAAGGGTTAAATTTCAAAAATTATACGAGGTGGCGCTTCACCTTTCTCGTCGAGGTCTTCTCAAACGGTTCTTCGCGGATTATTATCTTCGAAACACGTTTGAATCCAACGAGCTTTTTATTGATCTGTTTTATTTCTTCGGTCATCGCGTCGCAGATCTCTTCCTTTGTCACGAGCCCGCGTTCTTTGCATTCAGCGGCGCTCGGGTAAATATATGCGCCAACGACGTATTCGCCCGTCTTGTCGTCGTTCATTCCCGCGACAACGACCTCTTCAATCAGCTGACAAGGGGAAAGATATTCTTCGATCTCCTCGGGAAAAACGTTTTTTCCACCTGCGAGCACTATTACGTTTTTCTTTCTTCCCGTGATATAGATATATCCTTTTTCGTCGATATATCCGTAGTCGCCTGTTCTGAACCAACCGTTATTCAGCACCTCGCGAGTTTGTTCCTCGTCCTCATAATAGCCAAGCATGACATTAGGCCCTTTTACTACTATTTCGCCGTAACCATCGGAAGCCTTTTCTTTGTCGATGAATATTTGCATCTCGGGCATCAATCTTCCGCACGAAGCCGCATTGACCTCGTTAAACGGGATAACGGAAATAAGCGGTGAGCATTCAGTAATACCATAGCCTTGCGAAACGCCGATACCGAACGCACGAAGTTTTTCCGAAATTTCGGGGTTCATCGCCGCACCACCGACAACGATATGGCGCAATTTTCCGCCGAGCGCATCGATAACGCTTCCAAAAAGCTTTCTTCTGACGTCAACGCCGGCCTTTTCGAGCGTTTTGCTGATCGCAAGTCCGCGGTTTAGCGTTTTGAGCCGTCCCGTATCCTTCGCAGTCTTCATTATTCCTTTATATAGATGCTCCGCCAACATCGGCACCATAAACACTACCGACGGAGAGAATTGTTTGAGGTTTCTTGCAACGTATTTTATTCCGTCGCTGATACATATCGTACAACCGAAATATAGCGGCGCGAGTAGTCCGCAGGTCAGCTCGTAGGTATGGAACACGGGCAACACCGACAAAAGCACATCTTCGCACTTTATTCCGTCGATCAGCTGAACAGCTCCGTTTATTACGGCACACATATTATTTTCGCAAAGCATTACACCTTTACTGCTTCCCGTCGTTCCCGATGTGAACAATAGCACCGAGAGCTTTTCGGTGTTATGCTCGCTCAAATCAAGCGTTTCTCCATCATTACTAAGCCTGTCGCCAAGCGAAAGTAAATCGTTGAATTCAATGCATTTTCCGTCAAGCTCAGTTGATTCGGGAGAAAGAGTAAAGCTTTTTACGTCTGTAACGATGATCTTCTCGACGTTTTCAAGCTCATCAAGTCTGTTTGTGAACACGTCGGCATATTTTTCACTGCAAATAATATACGATGCTTTTGCGCGAGCGACGAATTTTATCATCTCGTCCTCAAGAAGATATGGGTCAAGCGGAACGGCAATACCATCGATAGTTACCGTTGCAACGAACGAAGCGAGCCACATCACCGACGTCTCGCCGATGAGCATTACGCGTTTTCCTCTCGCGCCGAGCTTTTCGAGCGCAAGCGCGACCTTCGTCGTGTATTCATAGAAATCATTATAGCTGAGTGCGATAGTCTCTTTGTTCGCGTTGAATTTGTAGAGCGCTTTCGAGCCGAAATTATCTTTTCCGCGCTTGACGAGCTCATATAGGCTATTGATCTTATCCATCGTTCTCCTCCATCGAGAATTCTTCTATATTTCTATCGAGAATCGCCAAAACCTCGTTAAATACGGCGAGCTTCTCGGGGGTGATATCTTTATCAATGTTTTTGAAAACGTCGTTTAGCTTCTCGTTTATTCGGTCGGTTATCTTTTGACCTTTTTCGGCGAGGAGATATTTTACGTTATAGGTATGCTCCGATTTTTTCTCGCGTGAGATATAGTTTTTTTCCAAAAGCTCACTCGTAACACGCGAAACGAACGCTTTATTGACACCGCAAGCCTTCGCAAGCTCGGTGACAGTCAATCCGTTCTCGCTCGCTCGCAAATAAAAAAGACACATAACGTGAGCGCTACGAAGCCCGAACTCCTCCATTACGGAATCCTTAATACGCTTTATATTTTTTGAAATACGCTCGATATACATCGAAAACCTCGAAAAACGCGATGCTATCACAAAGAGCCTCCTAGAAGTAATTTTGTTGACTAATCAACAAGTTTGATTTATTATAACCCACTGTGGTGATTTTGTCAAGGGTTTTTTTATATTTTTCACATTCGTTTCCGCTCATACAAAAAAAGAAAGCACTTTCGTGCTTTCTTCAACATTATTGATCCATTACCTTCTCGATGATGCTTCCGTCTTGGGTGACGCGCCAGAGGCTATCGTTGCCCGCCGCGTCCATATATCTAACCTTTCGTTCTTATATCCACGGAAAATGTCCGCCGTATTTTTCAAAAAGCCTATGGATGTATTCGATATCCTCCTTATCGAGATCGATATATGAGAATCCGATTTGAACGGTGCCGCATGTGTCTCCTGCGATACAAAATCGTTGGAGTCCTATCACCAATGCGACATCATCGGAAAAACCGCACGACGGAACTCCGTTTGTGAAAATGTCCTTTTTCTCCGCCTCGTCAAATATCTCGATAACTTTATCGGCTTCCTCGTCGGTGAGAATAACATCGATATCGTTAAATATCAGCCTTGCTTCCGCATCTCTGTCGATACGAACTCGGCTTCCAAGTCCACAAGATGAAAGCGAGAATATTAATACAAAAATCATCAAAAATGCAACGACTTTTTTCATACCCTATTTCTCCTATAAATCTCATCTCAACTCAAATTGAGCTTTTTGTCCATCATATGTTTCAAGAGGAAATAGCAGCCTACTGCCGCGCCGATATAGACAACATTATTTACAAGAAGCGTTATATTTGCTCTTATTATCATGTCCTCAACCGTTTCAGCTCCCACAAACAAGAGCAAAAACAAACTCGAGAACACTCTCGTAACGATGCTGAGCACGAAATTGATACCCAAAACACAGCCGACTGATGCCACCGCTTTTGCTTTTTTCGATATTACCGAGCCCAAGAATATTGCCATAAAGGTCAACAAAAGGTTGAATACCAACGAAACTACCAAAAATACAAGCACTTGAACGCCTATTGTCACTACACCGAACGGAACATCACCGAATTCGATTTTCAGCTCGTTCAAAATTTCGCCGAAGCCTTCTATGTCGATCGTATTGCCACCTATTCCGAGAATCGAGATTATTACGACGAGGACTATTGCCGCTATTGCCGCAACACTCACAACACTCGTCCACACAAATCCACTCGTGAGCTTCGACATTATTATCTGGTTGCTCGTAACGGGAAGCGTGAAGGTGAGATAGCCTTCGTCACTAACGAGGTTTTTATAAAATCGCACAAACACGAATATCGTCATCACCAGCGCTGCCGCAGCGAACAACGAGAACACCATTGGCGCGCCAATTGTCACCAATAAGATCAACATGGTCATCATCATATTCGTAAACTCGCTCGGATTCGGATCTGCTCCGATTCTGTCCAAATATGCTACGGTGGCATAACCAAGTATTGAAGAAACGATTGCCAATACCAGCAATACAAGCAAAATCGGTACACCCATCTTTTTCAGCGCGCGCATATCATATTTTAACAGCTTGGCAAACATTTGAACACCTCCCTAAATACTCCATCCAAGGATTTTTCATATTGCGTTCTGACATCATCACAAGAACCGCTCATTACCAGCTTTCCGTTATGTATAAACACAAAGCTGTCGAGCACTCGTTCGACGTCGGTTATCAAATGGGTTGAAATAACTACCGATGCTTCGGGGTTATAATTCGAGATGATCGTATCGAGAATAAAATCTCGCGCCGCAGGGTCAACGCCGCCGATCGGCTCGTCGAGAATATAGAGCTTCGCTTTTCTCGACATAACGAGAACGAGCTGAACCTTTTCTTTCGTTCCTTTTGACAAGGTCTGCAATTTTCTGTCGGTCGGAACATTCAACGAACGGAGCATTCCCTCCGCGACACTACGGTCAAAATCGCTGTAAAAATCGCAAAAATAGTCGAGGCAATCGCTAACCTTCATCCATCCGCTGAAATAGGTTCTTTCAGGGAGATACGAAACGATGCTTTTCGTATAAACACCGGGCTCATGTCCATCGATCTTGACGCTTCCGCTCG
>JAZRTU010000043.1:0-17932 GCA_045652185.1 Eubacteriales bacterium
ACGCATCGTCACCGTATTGACCGCGAACGTCGATCTCGTGCTTGAGATCGTGCGTGCGCTGAGGCACAACGTTTCTCGTCTTTTTCTTCTCTTGAACGGGAACGTCAACACAAAGTTTGAGCTGTGTCAACGGCACCTTCATCGTCAGCTTGTCGAATTGCACCATCGCATTCTTGCTGTCTACCGATTCAACGGTACCGACCTTGCTCATACCCTTGACCATAACTCTGTCGCCCTTGCGAAGCTCACGCGGAAGCGTGTAGTTCTCGTCCTCGAGCGTTGCGGGGTCAATTCGAGTTGTGCCCGATTTCAGCGAGTCACGAATGTTGTTTCTCGCCTCCTCGAGTGCCTTTGCGTAGTTTTCCTTGTCCTTGTTCTTCTTCGCTTCTTCAAGCTGCGCGAGTACGTAATCGCTCGTCGCACGCGCATTTTTAAGTATCTGCTCCGCTTGAACGACCGCGCGCTCTGCTTCCTTGTTCGCCTTCTCGACAAGCGCATCACATTCAGCTTTTGTTTTCGCAATAGCCGTGTCCGCCTCGATTCGTGCAAGCCGTGCCGCTTCGCGTTCGCCTTGCATCTCGTGCTCCGTCGCTTGAAGCTTCGATATGATGTCCTCAAACCTCTTGTTCTCGTCGTTCATCAGCTCGCGCGCCCTGTCGATTATCGACTCGTCAATGCCGAGCCGAGTTGATATCGCAAAAGCATTTGATCTGCCGGGAATACCCGTGATGATACGATATGTCGGTTTTAGTGTCTCAACGTCGAATTCGCACGATGCGTTGAGTACGTTTGCGTTTTCGAGCGCATACATCTTTATCTCCGCATAGTGAGTCGTCGCCATCGTGAACGCACCGAGCGATCGTATCTTTTCAATAATGGAAATTGCAAGCGCAGCACCCTCAACGGGGTCAGTACCAGCACCAAGCTCGTCGAATAAAACGAGTGAGCGAGACGTTGCAATATTTATAATATCAACAATATTCGAAATGTGTGAAGAAAAAGTCGAAAGTGATTGCTCAATGCTCTGCTCGTCACCGATATCGGGTAAAACTGCATCAAAAATAGGCATCTTCGTCCCGTCAGTGCAGGGAATGTGAAGACCGCATTGCGCCATCAAAGCAAAAAGCCCGAGTGTTTTTAAGGTTACCGTCTTACCACCCGTGTTTGGGCCGGTGATAACGACCGTGTCGATCTCGTCGTCGATCTCAAGTGTTAGAGGAACGACCGTCTCCTTCGGAAGAAGTGGGTGTCGTCCTTTTTTGATAACGATGTTGCTTCTTTCCTCTGTGATCTCGATCTCCGCGCAGTTGAGTCTGAACGAAAGCTCCGCCTTCGCAAAAATAACAGCCAACTCAACGAGCGCGTTGTAGCTGCGAAGCAAGGTGTCCGCAAAATTGCCGACCTTAGAGGAAAGTTCATAAAGTATCCTCTCGATCTCCGCCGCTTCTTTCACCTTCAATTCGCGGAGTGTGTTGTTCGCCTCAAGTATCGCAATAGGCTCAATAAAGAGTGTCGCACCCGAAGCAGAGGTGTCGTGAAGCAGTCCCTTTACCTCGTTTCTATATTCAGCCTTAACGGGAATAACGAATCTGCCGCCACGCATCGTAACGATGTTTTCCTGTAAATATTTGTTCTGCGGTCCGCCGGTATATTTCGAAAGTGTGTCACGAATATTGTTCTCGGCTTTGCGCATGTTTCGTCTGATAGTATAAAGTGTGTCGCTCGCATCGTCGGAAATAATATCTTCAGCAACAATGGCGAGAGATATAGCCTTCTCAAGAAATTGATTGGGCATAAGTGTGTCAAAATAGACCGAAAGACTGCTCCATTTCGGCTCAGCACCGCGATATTTCGACATCGTAGAGATAGTTCTCAAAACCGATGCAACGTCAAGAAGCTCCCTCGTCGAAAGTGATGCGCCCTTTTGTGCGCGTTCAACCGAGGACGTGATGTCCTTCATATTGCCGAACGACGGTGCACCGTGTACCGTAACGAGATTTTTCGCCGTAGTAGTCTCGTCTTGAAGCAGTATGACTCGCTCAAATACCGTTTCGGGCTCGAGCGATAATATTTTTTCCTTCGCCCCCTCCGCATAAGTGCAGTCGGCAAGAAGCGAAAGTATTTTAGAGAACTCGAGTATCCTCGAAGCTCTTTCAAAACCAATCATAATAAATACCTTAACTATATGTTATATCATGTTCTTGTAAAAATCGAGCTTTGTCGTGTTTATTCCCGTCATATTAATGAGAAATCGTTCCGAAAGCTGTGAGAGCGTGAGCGCATCATCGTCACCGACCGAGAACATAAAAACCCTCTTTGGCGGACAAAGCGCAACGTACTTCATCGCGAGATAAGTATCTCGCTTCAAAAACATCCTCGGGCCTTGCACCTTAGCGCACTCCGAGCAAAATAACTCACCCGAAGAATAGTCGAAAATAACGTCACCGCTCGGCTCTACACCGCAATTAGTGCAGATAAGTTCGGGACAAAATCCAATGAGAAATAAAACGCGAAGCTCAAATGTAGCTTTAATAAGCGTGTGCTTGGCGGGGTTCTTTGAAAGGTACCAAAGACTGTTGAGAAGAAGACGAAAAATCTCTCCCTGCTCCTCTTCGCCGACGCTGACCGACGAAGCGATCTCGCACATCCAACAAGCGAGCGAAAGCGATACAAGGTCCTCGTTCAACTCAAAGAAAACGTCCTTGACCGTTGCCTCAGTTAAAGTGTAGAAACTACCCTTTTGATATATCGTCATATCGGAATAAGCGAATAGTTGACTCGAAGCGAAAAGAGAAGAGGTCAGCTTTGTTCCACCCTTTGTCGATATCTTCAAAACACCGAGATTAGGTGTCAAAACAGTGAGCAGCTTTCCGCTTTCTCCTTGCTTTTTCTCGCCAATAACAAGCCCTTGAATGTCAGTATACATCAGTTCTCATCCTTGAATCCGAAGTTAGATAAAAGTGTCGGTCTGTCTCTCCAGTTTTCCTTAACCTTCACCCAAAGATCGAGATATACGTTGATGCCGAAAAACTCCGCAGCATCCTGACGCGCATAAGTACCGATCTTCTTGAGCATCTCACCGTTTTTACCGATGATAATGCGCTTGTGTGATTCGCGTTCGCAGTATATTTCAGCGCGAATCGAAATAACGTTCTTCTTCTCCTTGAATTCCTCAATAACAACAGCAACTCCATGCGGTATCTCGTCGTCAGTGAGACGGAGTATCTTCTCGCGTATCATCTCCGCAACGAGCTGCTTTTCGGGCATATCCGTCAAAATATCGTCGGGGAAGAAGTGCGGGCTTTCGATGAGAAGCGGTTCAAGCTCCTCGAAAATAATGTCGATTCCGTCCTTGTTGAGAGCGGATATCGGAATGACCGCGTGGAAGTCATATTGCTCCGAAACGGATCTTATCGTTTCGGCGAGCACGACCTTGTTGACCTTGTCTATCTTGTTGATAATAAGTATAACTCTCGAACCGTTTTTCGAAAGACGCTCAAGCGTCTTTTTCTCGCTGTCGCCGAGCTTTGCATCCGCTTCAATAACGAAAAGAGTAACATCCGTATCTCCAATAGCTTGACCAACGGAATGCATCATAAAGTCACCGAGCTTCGTCTTTGGCTTGTGAAGTCCGGGAGTATCAATAAAAACGTATTGTGTTTCATCTTTTGTAAGCACGCCGACGATGCGGTTTCTCGTCGTCTGCGGCTTTGCCGAAACGATAGCTATCTTCTCACCGATAAGTGCGTTGAGAAGCGTCGATTTACCAACGTTCGGTCTTCCGCAAATAAGTATAAAAGCTGTCTTTTCCATCTATATCACCAATTATAATTCCTTTATCTGAAAATTCCTAAATAGTCCATGATCTCTCGTTGCTTTTCTTCCATCAAAACTCTGTCATCTTCTTCAATGTGATCGTATCCGACAAGATGTAATATTGAATGTACCGAAAGAAACGCAACCTCGCGAAGAAGCGAGTGCCCAAACTCGTCCGCTTGACGAATGGCTGTATCAGCGGAAATAATAATATCACCGAGAAGTACAGTGCCGTCCTCTTCCTCGAACATATCCTCGTCGCAAAAGCACGGCTCGGAAAAGTTCCACATCGGGAACGATAAAACGTCGGTTGCGCGGTCTATATCCCTTTGATCTTTGTTTATCTCGCGTATTTCTTCGTCGTTCGTGATGATGAGGTTAGCGCTGTAACCCTCGTCGTCAAGAAGATAACTCATCACCTTGTCGAGCGCATCAGTAACACGAGAGAGTATATCTTCGTCAAAATCGACTTCTTTTGAAAGATAGATCTTATTTTTGCTCATTTGGAACTCTCCTGAAAGTCCTCGGCTTTTCCTCGGGCTTTGATTTTTCATATTTATCGTATGCAAGTATGATCTTTTGTACGAGCGGATGACGAACGACGTCGCGGTATGAGAAGTGAAAAATAGAAATACCTTCGATTCCGTCGAGAATTTTGATTGCCTCCGCAAGCCCGCTCTTTTTCAGATACGGGAGGTCTATCTGTGTAACGTCACCCGTAACGATAGCCTTTGAATTGTTACCAAGGCGAGTTAAGAACATCTTCATCTGCTCAGGCGTAGTGTTTTGCGCCTCGTCCAGAATGATGAACGCATCGTCGAGCGTTCTGCCGCGCATATATGCTAACGGTGCGATCTCAATAGTCCCCTTTTCAACGTAATTGCGAAATGTCTCGCCACCGAGCATCTCGGAAAGTGCATCGTATAGCGGACGAAGATAGGGATCTATTTTGCTTTGAAGATCTCCGGGCAAAAACCCAAGCTTCTCACCCGCCTCAACGGCAGGGCGAGTCAAAACGATCCTGTTTATCTGTTTTTGTTTGAGTGCGGTCACCGCGAGCGCAACGGCGAGAAAAGTTTTTCCCGTTCCCGCAGGACCAACGCAAAGAACAACGTTGTTTTTCTGGATCTCTTTGACGTACTTCTTCTGTCCGACAGTACGCGCCTTAATGGGCTTTCCCTTGTTTGTGAGACAGATGCAGTCGTTATATGCTTCGTCAAGCTCGTCGATCTTGTTGTCCTTTATCATCGAGATAACGTAGTTGATCGTGTTCTCGTCAATCGAATCGTTGAGTTTCGTAACAGATGCGAGTTGAGTAACAGCGATGGCCGCATATTCGACCATACCCTCATCATCACCGACGATGGTAACGCCTTGCTCTTTGTTAGCGAGTCTAACGGAGAACGCTTTTTCAATCAGATGAACGTTACCGTCGAGAGTCCCGAAAAGCTTATAAACGAAATCAGTGTCGAGCATATCAAGTATTCTTTCATACATAACCGTATCCACCTCCGAATACACATAAATCTTCATTTTCAATTATAACACATTATTAAATGAATGTCAAAAGTATTTTCCCGAAAAACACAGTATTAATACACGTTTTTCATTAAAATATGATTGATTTTAAAAAATAAATATGATAATATAATATCAAGTGAAGATTGGAGGTACTGTGATGAATAGAAAAACGTGGATATCAATAATGGCGCTTATTCTTGCCGGATTATTCGTGTTATCAACGGTAGCAGGGATAATATATTCCTTAACAATGTAAAGGTGAATCTATGAATGACTATATCCTCCGAACCGTTAAGGTCGGATTTATGAATACAAATTGTTATATATTGAAGTCGAAAACCTCAGAAAACGCAATAGTTATCGATCCGGGCGAGGATGCAATTAAAATAAAAAGCGTTCTTCGGGAAATGGATGCGAAATGCATCTTGATACTTTTGACTCACGGGCATTTCGACCATATCCTCGGTGTCGAAAATATGCGAACAAGTCGCGCAAAAGTCGCTATCCATGAGCTTGATGCCCATAGTTTGACCGAAAAGGACTTCTTTTCGTCAATAATACCAAAGGATGACCGCCCGTTTCAGCCCGCAGAGATCTTGTTCAAAGAGGAGGGTAACTATAAGGCTGAGGATTTCACCTTCTCCGTTATCCATACACCCGGACATACCGAAGGCTCTGTTTGCTATATCTTTGAAGACGTTATGTTTACCGGTGATACACTTTTTAAAAATGCAATAGGCAGAACCGATTTTATCGGAAGTGATCCCGATAAAATGTTGCGTTCGTTAAAACGGCTCTACGATATGCCGGGTGACTATGCTATCTACCCCGGTCACGAGGATAAAACCGTGCTCAGCGATGAACGAAAGTATAATCCATATATGAAAATGTTCAGAAACTGAAAAAGCAGATAGAACCGAATGTTTAGAATTTGAAAGGAACGGAATAATGAAAATAAGCGAACTCGATAAAAACCTTGCCGTCCAGTCGGAATTGACAGAAAAAAATGAAAATCTTGTGTTTTTGGATGCACTTGATGCGCCAATACAATTAACGGGTGCCGCAGAACCGTATGTGAGAGTACCTCGCAAGATGATCGAAACGATGCGCCCGGGACTTGCGTGGCTCAGTCAACACACAAGCGGAATAAGAGTCCGTTTTCGTACTGATAGTCCGTATATAGTTATAAATGCAACCTTGCCGTCCGTTGATCTTATGTGCCATATGCCCTTGACGGGTTCGTCGGGCTTTGACGTTTATGTCGGTGACACATTCGAAAACTTCGCCGCTCCCGCAACGATAACGACGACTCATTTTGAAAAAATGATCCACTTTGTTACAAAAGGCGACGAAGACGGATTTCGCGATATAACGATAAACTTCCCACTCTACAACAGAGTAACCTCACTTTCGATCGGCTTTGATAAAACGAAGTCTATCCAAGCGCCGAAAAAACAAAAATACGGAAAAGTAGCATTCTATGGCTCGTCAATAACCCAAGGCGGATGTGCCGCAAGACCCGGTAATAACTATTCCCAAATTCTCGC
Source organism: Eubacteriales bacterium (assembly GCA_045652185.1). Classification (GTDB taxonomy): domain Bacteria; phylum Bacillota; class Clostridia; order Oscillospirales; family CAG-382; genus UMGS1307. The sequence goes on from JAZRTU010000043.1 coordinate 6,885, forward strand.
GCGTTGGCTTGACTTCGAGCCCATCAACCTCGGCTATTCGGGTAACGCGTTCGGTGACCAAATTACCGCAGACTATATCGCCTCGCTCGACCTCGATGCGTTTATGATGGATTATGATTTTAATGCAAGAAGCCTTGAGGAACTCGAAACTACCCACGAGCCCTTCTTCAAAACGATAAGAGCGAAACAGCCGAATACTCCGATAATCTTCATCAGTAACCCTGTTTCAACGTTGATGAATAGGGAAGAGGAAGGCACGAAGCGTAAAGAAATAATCCTGAAAACGTATAATAACGCAAAAGCTGCAGGAGACGAAAACGTTTGGTTCGTTGACGGATTTACACTTTTGGACGGACTCGATCCTCAATGCTGTACCGTCGATAACCTCCATCCGACCGACCTCGGATTTTTGAGAATGGCAGAACATTGTCTCCCGACACTTCGTGAAGCCCTTGAGAAAAACGCAAAGAATAAATAATGAATAATAACGATACGAGTTTACAAGAAAGAGTAAACTCGTATTTTTTTGTCAATAATATTCCAAAAGCGATAAAGGAATTGATAAAATGTTTTTGGAATTGAGAAAAGCTCAAAAAAGAATTGCAAAATTATATAAAGATAATAAAAACCCCAAAATATCGGACAATTACCACCTTATATATAATACTTATATAAACCTGAAACGCCGAAAAAAAGAATTGAACTCCAATTTTGAACTGTTGAAGATCGCGAGCGAATACGCCGAAAGAAATAATTTCTCGTTCTCGAAAGCTGCATACATCGCTTGTATGAAAAAACTGTCAAAAACCCGCGAGCTTGATAAACCTACGCTTGAAATAATGCCGTGTATGCTTCTTGCGTATACGATAATAGAGATCTCAAATAATAGCGAAAACCTCGATACAGAGATCAATTTTATCCGCAGCGTGTCGCGAACCGACTTCTCGCAGTTTGACGCGGAGCTTTTCATTTCTGAAAAGTTTTTAACTACCGAGGAGCAGTATCTCGCCTTTACCGATGAAACAAAATCTCGGTATAGAAGTGAACTTTCGAAATATGCAAAAAAATATAACCTAACGCATAAAGATGCGGAAGCTCATATAAAAGAATCAGGCAAAAGTATTGGTGAAGTGCTTTTTCCCGAAAAACGAAACCCGTGCTTCTTTTTCGTGTGCGGAATATTGTTTCTTTTGCTGTTTGCCATTTATTACAAAACGATAGGCGTATGGTCGCTTATTCTCGGACTTCCTTTGTGGCATGCATCGGGAGAGATAACGGATATGCTCATATCAAAATATATAAAAAAAGATCCCGTTTTGCGCATAGATCCGAATAAGGTAGAAACAGATGAAAAAACGCTCGTTGTGATCACGTCGCTGATCACCGATAACGATTCGCTTTTCGATAATATTGAGCTTTACTACCTTGCCAACAAATCATCACCGTCGTTATACGGACTTTTGCTCGACCACCCGGATTCCAATGTTGAGTCTGACGAAAAAACAATAGAGCGAACGGAAAAAGCCAAACGTAAAATAGCAGAGCTGAACGAGAAATATAACGGAAGATTTTACCTCTTTCTTCGTGACCGCGTTAAAGGCGAGGACGATACCTATTATGGCTGGGAACGAAAACGAGGCGCAGTAACTGAGCTTGTGCGGTTCCTTTATGATGAGAATACAACAATAAAGCATTTTGTCGGCAACAAAACCGAGCTTAAAAACGTAAAATATATTCTGACTCTTGATAGTGATACCACCCTCACGCTTGAAAGTGTGAACGAAATAATGGGGGCTATGATGCATCCGCGCTATCGTCCAAAGGTCAAAAACGGCAGAGTCGTAAAGGGATATGGAATAATGCAACCAAAAATGCGAACTTCAATAGAGAGCGCATCGAAAACACCCTTCAGCGCAATGATGGGTGGTGGCGGCGGAACCGATATATATGAAAGCGCCTCATACGATAGATATATGACGGCTTTCAACGAAGGCGCGTTTTGCGGAAAAGGCATAATAGACGTAAAACTTTTCCATGAGCTTGCAGATCTTCCCGAAGGCTTTGTCTTGAGCCACGATCTTCCCGAAGGCGCACTAATGAGAACACTTTCGCTTTGCGACGTAACACTGTCGGACAGTACACCAAAAAATATGCTCTCCTATGCAACTCGTAACGCAAGATGGTGCCGCGGCGATGTCCAAAATCTTTGGTTGCTTAGGCGTATCAAATCGAAAATAGGAAGATTTATGATCTTGGCTAATCTTTCGAGATTGCTTTCACCGATATTATCTCTTTTTGCAATAATACTTTCTCTCTTTTGGGCGGAGGATATTGCGAAAAAAACAGTGCTTTTAAGTGTTATAACGCTCGTCCTTCCGTTTGCATTTTCGGTGCTGATGACACAGGCGTATTTTGTAAACCTGACGAAAAGAAGAACGTTCTCGAAAATAACGAAGAACACTCTTTTGCAAATCGGTGTTACACTATATAAAGTTTTGTCGCTTTGCTATATGGCAACGGTGAACCTATTTTCTCTCGTCCGTTCAACTGTCAGAATGACGTTAACTAAAAAGCATCGCCTTGAATGGATAACCGCATCAGAGATGGACAGAAGCGGAAAGGGCGGATTTTGGTATTACGTCCAACGAATGATATCGTCGTGCATAATCGGCGCAGCTTTGTTTTTCTTCGGTAATATCGGGTTGATGCGCTTTATCGGAATTTGCTGGTTCTTCTTTCCGGTTTTGGCATACGCCCAATCGTTGCCAAAATTACTTCATACCGCGACTGTCTCCAAAAATGAAGCAAAAGAGCATCTTTCGCTCATGTATCGTTTCTTCGAGGAAAACGTCAACTCATCGTCCTTTGATCTCCCGCCCGATAATATCAGTTTCTTTCCGACTGAAAGAGTAGCGATGCGGACCTCCCCGACGAATATAGGGTTATATCTTCTGTCAACGGTATGTGCCGCCGATATGTCTGTAATAAGTAAGGACGAGATGAAAATAAGATTGGAAAACTCGCTTAAAACGATCGAAAGCTTGGATAAATGGAACGGACATCTGTATAATTGGTATGACCTTGAAAATTTGAATGTGCTCGGCGGAAAATATGTGTCAACAGTCGACTCGGGAAACTTTATCGCTTGCGTTTTGGTGTTGGTAGAATCGTTGAAGGAGTATCGACTTTTCGACCTTGTATCGAGATACGAAAATTTGACGAAAGCAGATATGACGAAGCTCTATAATCGAGAACGTGAGCTTTTCTATCTCGGCTATGACGGTGAGCGGGAAAAGTATGGCGATATATGCTACGATCTTTATATGAGTGAGGCAAGAACAACGAGCTATTTTTCTTGTGCAATCGGAGCAGTACCGAAAAAGCATTGGAAAACTCTTTCGCGAACACTTCTCGAAGAAAAAGGATATCTTGGAATGGCAAGTTGGACGGGAACGGCATTTGAATATTTTATGCCGATGATCTTCCTGCCCGATATAGCAAACTCGTTCCCGAGCGAAGCTTTAAAATTTGCCTACCATCGTCAGCTCGACTATTCCACCCATAACATCTACGGCATATCCGAAAGCGGCTACTATTCATTCGACCACGATATGAATTATCAGTATAAAGCATTCGGTGTTCCAAATCTGGGCTTGAAGCATTATAGCGAAAGTGAATATGTTTTTTCACCCTATTCAACCTATCTAATGATGTATATGTCACCAAAAAGGGCATCGAAGAACTTGCGTGAGCTAAAAAAACTCGGAATGTTCGGAAAGTATGGCTTCTATGAAGCAATAGATTTCCGTTCCGTAGCACCCAAGGTGATAAAAAGCTATATGTCACACCACGTTGGTATGTCGATATGCGCGCTAACCAATCTCGCAAAAGACAATATTCTTCAAAAACGTTTTATGAATAATAAGAGTATGCGTTGCGCCCACGAGCTCTTGGAAGAGCGGATCCCCGATATAGGTATCTATAAAAAAGCGCCCCACGACCACCCAAAAAGATTAACGCAGTATGAGCTTGCCAAAGTCACGGAAACAGAGCAAAGCGAAAACGAGTTCGAAATCGGCGCCGTTGATGGCACGGGATTGTCAATAATAGCCGCTTCAAACGGCAACGTCTCTCTGTGTCAAAATGAAATATTAATAAACGATTGCAACTTTTCCGACCCATCTCCCGATAAAACGATAAAGATATGCTCGGTTCCATCGTCAAGAATGGAGCAAAATGATAATACAGTCAGCAATATTTACGATGACGTGTGGCGCAGCGTGACGTACGGTGTGTGCGATAACTGCTTTTTCGTTGAGTTGAAAACGGGTGAAGGGACAAACGAACTCGATTTTGATGTAGTGTTGGAGAAGAAAAAGGAGTTTTATTCCCATTCATCGTTTTCGCGACTTTTCGTAACAAGCGAGTATGACGAAAAAACGAATACTCTCTTTTTTGTCAGAAGAAACAGAAAAAACGCCAATCTCCTCTACCTCGCAATAGCGAGGCTCGACCAATCTCCGTTCAAGTTCAAAACAAGGCGCAACGGCGACTATGGTGAAACAGGCGGCACTTTGTATCCGAGCCTCCACGCCGAAGGATGTCAGGGCGAAAAGAAAACGATATTTTTGTTGACCGTCTCGAAAACAATGGAGCAAGCAATTAAGAATATCCTTGCGGCGCGAAATGATTTTCGCCCAAGCGGAAGAACGATAAAAACAATTCTTTCGCGCGAGATGATCAAAAACATCGTGTCAAGACCACAGTCTTTCAAAAACACAGCCTTGAAACGCGATGTCCTTTATCAATTCGGAATAAGCGGTGATAACCCGCTGATTTTTATAAAGCATCCGTCTCCAACACTTCTGCGTGAATATCTTTGCGCATTTGCCGAGTTGTCTGCAATAGGAGAGAGATGCGACCTCGTAGTATCAGCCGAGGACGAGGATGAATATACAAAAGAAACAACGAGATTATATAAAAAAATAGTTCGTGAAATGGGTTGCGAGCATTTCCTATCGAAAAAAGGCGGCATCTATATACTTTCGCGAATCGATGATGAAAAATCGGAGTTTCTTGAGTTGTTTTCGATAAACCGTGAAAACGAAATTCTTGCGCCACAGTATATTGACGGCGAAATAACGAAAAAAGAATTTCCGATTCCTCAGGATAGCTTCAGAACAGACGGCGGATATTTCTTGGAAAACGGCTATACCGTTATCACCGACGAGGTAAAAGACACCGTCTGGAGCTTCGTATTGACAGGAACTTCGTTTGGTACGATAGTGACCCACAAAAGCCTCGGCTTTTCCTATTACCGTAATTCAACGAACGGCAGATCGACACGTTTTGACGGGGATATATATTCCGAAAAGAGCGGCGAATATCTTTATGCATACTTCGGTAAAAAACGCTTTGATCTCATCAAATGCGCATCAAGTATGTATGTTTCTCCCGATCTTGTGATATATAGCGGAACGGTAAACGGAAATAATTATAAAGTGTATGTAACAGTCAGCGCCAAATATCCGATAAAATTTATGCGAGTTGTAAGCGACTCTGATATGGATCTGGAATATAATGCTTTCGGAAGCGATAAAGAGAGCGTCTACAGTATGTCGGGAAGCGCATCATCTCTTGTGCGCGAGAACGCATTTGCAGTCGGTACGATAGGTAAATGCAGATATACCGCAAACGGCGGCATAGGTGTAAGACGAGAGGGAAACGATATCGTGTTCTTCCTCGTTGGTGGAAAAACACAGACTTTTTGCGAGTCGCTTCGTGAAAAAATAGATATAAACTTCTATCAAACCGAGCAAAAGAAAGAAAAAACACCTCTCCCACCGATAAAAATAAAATTTGGAGCGACTTGGATCGACTCGTTTGCAAATGCATTCTTGCCATATCAGGTCATAGCATCACGATTTCGAGCAAGAAGTGGTTTTTTCCAAAGCAGCGGAGCCTTCGGCTACCGCGATCAGCTCCAAGATATTATGATGCTTTGCTATAGCGACCCAAGCCTTGCCCGAACACATATAATACGTTGCGGCGCACGTCAGTATGAGGACGGAAGTGTAAACCATTGGTTCTTTGCCGAGGGCGATTGTGTCAAAACAAAATGCAGCGACGATTTTATGTACCTTCCTCTTGCAGTAGCGCATTATATCGAACTAAGCGGCGATGAAAGTGTGCTTGACGTCGAGTGTGAGTATCTCGCTTCGCCGCCTCTCAACGGTAAAAGCGAGCGCTATGAAAAACCGCAGAAAAGCGGTAAAAAGGAAAGCATCTACGAGCATTGTAAACGCTCGTTGTCCTATAGTCTGAAACGTGGAAAACACGGTCTGCCGCCTCTCGGAAGTTGTGATTGGAACGATGGTTTTTCGCATTTCGGCGAAAAAGGTATCGGAGAAAGCGTGCTCAACGCGATGCAGTACGTTTGGGTATATGAAAAATTCGCGCCGATAATGATTCAAAAGGGCGAAAAAACTGAGGCGCAGTTCTATCTGGACGAGGCAAAAAGGTTAAGAGGATCGGCAGAGAAGTGCTTTGAAACCGACCGCTTTATCCGTGCATACGGAGATAACGGAGAAAAGCTCGGCTCGGCGGAATGTGACGAGTGTAAAATAGACTTAACCGTTCAGGCATTTTCCGTAATAGCCAATATAGGGACAAAGGAAATGCAAAGAAAAGCGCTCGACACAATGTGGAACGAGCTTTTTGACGAAGAATATCAGATCCTTCGTTTGTTCTCACCGCCGTTTGTGAAAAATGATCGCCACGTCGGGTATATACAAGGGTATATCAGGGGTATCCGTGAAAACGGAGGTCAGTATACCCATGCGGCAGTGTGGGCTCTGATAGCCTTGTGTGAATTTGGAATGCAAGAACGAGCAAAAATCCTTTTGCGCGCCTTAACACCGAGTTGGCGAATGAGTGTCGGTGGTAAAATAACGAGCGCGTATAAGAGCGAGCCGTATGCACTTTGCGGTGACGTCTATTACTCACCGAAATTCAAAGGAAGAGGCGGTTGGAGTCATTATACGGGATCAGCAGGCTGGTTCTATCGCGCATTGATCGAAAACGTAATGGGGATAAAGCTTGATCTTGGGAAAAGATCCTTGACTATCGCGCCAAAATTCGAATACGAGACAGAACTGTCGTATTTTGGAAAAGTAAAAATAATTTCAAAGCAAGGTAACGAAAAAGTCCTTCTCGACGGCAACGAGATAACAATGCCGATAATTTTGGATGGAAATGACCATCAAATAGAAGTCTTCACCGAAAAAATACACCGAATTGACCGATAATACTTGATTTTTTCACATTCGTCAGTTATAATCATAATGTTAATTTATGTGCTTGAAACGGAGAACGAAAGTGGAAAGAAAAAGTAAAATAGACTACTATCTTGATATCGCGCTAACAGTTGCGCAACGCAGTACTTGTCTTCGTAAATGCTATGGAGCAATAATCGTTAAGAACGATGAGATCATTTCAACAGGCTATAACGGTGCGCCGAGAGGAAGAAAGAATTGCACCGATCTGAACTTTTGTATAAGAGAATCAATGAAGATACCGAGTGGTGAGAGATATGAACTTTGTCGTTCGGTCCATTCCGAAATGAATGCAATAATATCCGCAAGCCGTGAGTCAATGCTTGGCTCGGACTTGTATCTTGCTTGCTTTGATCCAAAAACGGGAAAAGAAATATATAATACTTGCTCTTGCTCAATGTGTAAACGCCACATCATCAACGCAGGTATAAAAACCGTATATGTTCGCTCTGAGAGCGGACAGTACATAGCCTACGACACGAATGCGTGGATCGAAAACGACGATAGCTTGACGGGCAATACCAGATATATGGAGACAAAATAATAATGAAAAAAATATTAATAGCAATAATACTCCTCTTGTCGATTTGCCTTTGCAGTTGTAATGAATACGAGGTGTTAAGAAAAACCGATGACGGAACCCTTTGGAATCGAACAAGCGGAATAACTTATGTTTCTTGTGGCTTGAGTGTCAAAGCGTATAAGGTAGATACGAGTGAGGTCTATGCAAAATCGGGAAAATCAAAATACTATAAAATACAGTTTGAGGATCCGACGTGCTTTATAACCGAGGAAGATAACGTAATGGGCGGTGTATACCGCAACGCCGAGCTGTCCCCGATAACACTCGAAAATTTCAACGCCGTGTCGGCTCATATTTATGTGATCGGTCTTGTTGAACTTGTTGTTGACCAATTCCTCGCCGCGCCCGAATATTTCGAGGAGGGCTATCCCTTTGGTGACAATTACGTTGACGGAACGCAATATACCGAAGCGGTGGTAAACGCAATGTTGACAGGGGAAACCGTTCTTGTCCCGACTTATGTTGATGAGGACGAAACGAGACATATCCGTCTTCTTTCTCCCGATTACCCGGGACTTTCATATACGATAATATTTATGAAGGATATAAACGGAGATTGCTACCTCTATGACAGAGAAACGAAGGTCTGCGTAATAGCTCCCGAAATAATCGTCGAAAGAATGATCGGATGAAGATAGAATATATTAAAAAAAGCGACACCAAAATACCTCAGTGCGCCGCATTGGAGAGGAAAACACTTCCAACCCCATGGAGCGAGGAAAGTATAAATAATATCAGCAAAGAGGGCAGATATATCGCCGCTACCGATGAAGAAACAGTCGTCGGAATTTGCTCGTATTACCTTGTCTGTGACGAGCTTGAGCTCGTTAATATCGCCGTCGATGAAAATTACCGAAAAAAAGGCATCGGGAAAATGATGATGGAAAAAATGCTTTGTGAGGATTTTGCCGTCTGTTCTCTTGAGGTCGCAGAGGATAACCTCGGCGCGATAGCATTCTATCAAGGCTTTGGTTTTGTGTCGGCAGGAAAAAGAAAGAATTTCTATAAAAATAAAGACGCAGTAATAATGATATTGCAAAAGGAAAAGGAACAATGTTAATATTGGCAATAGAAAGCTCGTGTGACGAGACATCCGTCGCCGTCGTACGCGATGGCAGAGAGGTGCTCTCAAATATCGTAGCATCACAAGTTGAAATACATAAGCTATATGGCGGTGTAGTGCCCGAAATAGCATCTCGCGCTCATACCGAGGCGCTCAGCGGATGTACGAGTGAAGCGCTTGAAAAAGCAGGAGTAACGATCGACGATATCGATGCAATAGCGGTGACGAATTGCCCCGGTCTTATCGGAGCATTGCTGACAGGCTTGTCGTTTGCAAAAGGACTCGCATATTCCGCAAAAAAACCACTCATCCCCGTGCATCATATAAGAGGTCACGTTGCGGCGAATTATATCGCGTTTCCCGAATTAAAGCCGCCGTTTAACGCGCTCGTCGTTTCGGGTGGTCATACGTCGATCCTCGGCGTAGATACTTATACAGATTACAGAACGATAGGATATACCCGTGACGATGCGGCAGGCGAAGCGCTTGATAAAGCTGCAAGAGTGTTGGGAATGCCGTATCCGGGCGGAGCAGCTATGGATAGAATGGCTCTCGAGGGTGATAAGAATAAAATAAAATTCTCCGTATCCCACGTTGACGGCGCACCCTACGATTTCTCATTCTCAGGGCTTAAAACCTCCGTAATAAATCACGTCCATACCCTCGAAATGAAAAACATCGAGCTAACCGACGACGTGAAAAAAGATATCGCAGCTTCCTTTATGAACGCCCTCGTAAAAACAGTAACGACTCGCCTCGAGGTGCTGTTGGAAAATGAAAAGCGTCCTCTCGTGCTTGCGGGCGGTGTCGCGGCAAGTAAAAATCTTCGTATGGGACTTGAAGAAGTGTGCAAAAAATATGGTGTCGAACTATATCTCCCGCCTCTGAAATACTGCGGAGATAACGCCGCAATGATCGGTGCACAAGCATTTTTTGAGTACCAAAACGGTAATGTTGCCGATCTGAATTTGAACGCATACGCTACCGCAGCGGCAGATAAATTGCCAAATGGTTGACATAATTTCCCGCCAACTTTACATAATACTTATTAACATTTTGTTGAAAACAATGTGGAAAACTTTTTGTTGAAACTGTGAAACATTAAAAAACCCAGTGAAATCAATGGTTGGTGTGTGGAAAAGTCTGTGGATAATGTGGAAAAGTGGTGTGCAAAACTTCTGTAATTGAAAAAATATTGCAGAATTATGTAAACTGAATTATTATTAAGAATATAAAAAGCGTCGGTCAAAAATGACCGAGAATGGAGCAAAAAATGAACGAAAAATATCGTGACCAAATCGAAAATGCGTTGAAACATTATGCATCTCTTCTTGAGGAACAGCTCGAAAGAGCAGAGAAGATCAAGGAGGTAAAAGACTTCGTTGACTATTCCAAAAAAGAAAAAATAATCATCGGTGTATGCGGTGGTGACGGCATAGGTCCGAGCATCACGAGCGTGACACATTCTGTCCTCGAAAAATTGCTTGAGGATGAAGTTAAAGCAGGAAAGATAGAGTTCCGTGTTATCGAGGGCTTGACAATAGAAAACCGTATCGCACACAATAAAGCGATCCCCGACGACGTGCTTGCCGAATTGAAGGCTTGTGACGTTATCCTCAAAGGTCCGACAACAACGCCTCAAGCAGGCGACGGTAGACCTAACCTCGAGAGCGCAAACGTAGCAATGCGTAAATCTCTCGACCTCTTTGCGAACGTTCGCCCCGTAAAAGTACCCGACCAAGGAATTGATTGGGTGTTCTTCCGCGAGAATACCGAAGGCGGCTATGCAGTCGGAAGTAAAGGAATCAACGTAAACGATGACCTCGCGCTCGATTTCGTTGTAACTACGACAGAAGGAACTGAACGTATCGCAAGACTCGCGTTCGAATATGCGAGAAAGAATAATATCGACCGTGTTGATTTCGTAACTAAAGCGAACGTAATAAAGACTACAGACGGTAAATTCTTGAAGATCTGCAACGAGGTAGCAAGCGAATACCCCGAGATACGCACTGAAGGCTGGTATATCGATATTATGACAGCAAAGCTTGTTGACGAAAAAAGAAGA
>JAZRTU010000044.1:0-3275 GCA_045652185.1 Eubacteriales bacterium
ACGTATCTTTGCTTGAGATCAGTGACGGCGTATTCGAGGTTCTCGCAACAGCAGGTAATAACCGCCTTGGTGGTGATGACTTTGACGATAAGATCATGAATTGGATCGCAGATGAGTTCAAGAAAGAAAGCAGCATCGACCTTCGTGGCGACAAAATGGCAATGCAACGACTCAAAGAAGCTGCAGAAAAAGCAAAGATCGAGCTCTCGGGTATGATGACAACAAACATCAACCTCCCGTTCATCACAGCTGACCAAAACGGACCTAAACACTTTGATACAAACCTCACAAGAGCAAAATTCAACGAACTCACAGCAGACCTTGTTGAAAAAACAATGATTCCTTTGAAACAATGTCTCAAAGATGCAGGTCTCAATCCTTCTCAAGTTGATAAGATCCTCTTGGTTGGTGGTTCAACAAGAATTCCTGCAGTACAAGAAGCAGTTAAGAACTTCATCGGTAAAGACCCCTTCAAAGGCATCAACCCCGATGAGTGTGTAGCAATCGGCGCAGCAGTTCAAGGCGGCGTACTCGGCGGCGACGTAAATGACCTTATTTTGCTCGACGTAACACCTCTTTCCCTCGGTATCGAAACACTCGGCGGTGTGTTCAATAAAATAATCGACAGAAACACAACTATCCCCGTAAAGAAGAGCCAAGTTTATTCAACAGCAGCAGACGGTCAAACCTCCGTTGAGATCCACGTTCTCCAAGGTGAAAGAGAAATGGCTGCAGCAAATACAACACTCGGCAGATTCAATCTCGATGGTATCCCCGCAGCACCGAGAGGAGTTCCTCAAATCGAAGTAACGTTCGATATCGATGCAAACGGTATCGTTAACGTAACTGCAATGGATAAAGGAACGGGTAAAGAACAACACATTACAATTACCTCTTCGGGCAACTTGAGCCAAGAAGATATCGATAAAGCGATCAAAGATGCAGAAATGCACGCTGAAGAAGATAAAAAGCTCAAAGAAAAAGCTGAAATCAGAAACAAAGCCGATTCAATGATCTTCAGCGCAGAAAAAACAATGAACGAAGTTGGCGATAAACTCTCCGATGCTGATAAAGCGCCTGTAAAAGAAGCGGTAGAAAAGCTTAAAGAAACCGTTAAGACCGATAATACAGATGCAATAAAAGCAGACACAGATGCACTTGAAAAAGTGTTCTATGATCTTTCCTCGAAACTCTATCAACAAGCACAAGCGCAAGGCGCGGATATGGGCGGCGCTGCTGAGGATGACGGAACTATCAACGCAGATTTCACAGATAAAACAGAATAATTATCTTATCCCGAATAGGTTGCCGTAAAACGGCAACCTTTAATGGGGTAGAAGGATAGCTTATGGCAGATAAAAGAGATTACTATGAAGTGTTGGGCGTCTCGAAAGGCGCAAGCGACGAAGAAATAAAAAAAGCTTTTAAAACACTCGCAAAAAAATATCATCCCGATCTGAATAGAGATGATCCGAAAACCGCAGAAGAAAAATTCAAAGAAGTCAACGAAGCATATTCGGTGCTTTCCGATAGCGAGAAACGAGCGCGTTATGACCAGTATGGCCACGATGGCGTAGATCCGCAATTCGGTGCCGGTGGATTTAGCGGATTTGGCGGAATGGACTTTGATATCTCCGATATATTCGGAAGTATGTTCGGCGGTGGTTTTGGCGGCGGTTCAAGAAGACGAAACGGACCGGTGAAGGGCGATGACCTCCAAATGCGCTTGAACCTTACTTTTGAAGAAGCAGTATTTGGATGTAAAAAAGAAATTACTTATAATCGTGTTGAAAAATGTGAAACGTGTGGCGGAAGCGGCGCAGAAAAAGGAAGTACAGTTGAAACGTGCTCGAAATGTGGCGGAAGCGGACAGGTTAGAGTTAACCAACGTACAATGTTCGGAACGATGCAAACCGTACGCGAGTGCGACGCGTGTGGCGGTAAAGGTAAAATAGTAAAAACACCTTGTTCCTCTTGTAAAGGTACGGGTATGAAGAAAAAGACCAAAAAGCTCGAGGTCAATATTCCGAAGGGCATCGATAACGGTCAAACGATAAGCTTGAGTGGCCAAGGAAATTGTGGTATGAACGGAGGTCCGTCAGGTGATCTCTACGTAACTGTAAACGTAAAGGAACACAATCTCTTTAACCGCGACAGATTTAACGTGTTCTACGATTTCCCAATATCTTTTGTAGATGCAGCATTGGGCGCAAAGATAACGGTTCCTACACTTGAAGGCGAGTCGGAATTGACGATTCCCGAAGGAACTCAAACAGGTACCATCTTTAAAATGTCACAAAAAGGCGTACCGTTCGTTAATGGTAAAGGAAGAGGCGATCTTCTTATAACAGTAGTTGTTGAAACACCGAAAAATTTGAATTCAGCCCAAAAAGAAGCGCTTCGTAAATTTGATGAGCTCCTCGAAGGAAAACAATCGAAAAAATCAAGCTTCTTTAAAAAACATTAATAATAGCTAGTTTTTGGAAACCATTGTCCATCTTTGGATGATGGTTTTTTTTTATAAAAAATACAACTAATATTGACAAATGCTTAGTTAATATGTTAAAATGTATTAAGAAGATAATACTTTAAGGAGGGAAGGGAAAATCAAATGAAAAAAATATTATTTTTGTTGCTTTCGCTCGTACTGATTCTATCGTTGGCTTCGTGTGTTGGAGGCAGCGATAATTCAAAAACAAATGAAAGCGAAGCGGTGTCAAATTCATCTTCAAGTGAAGTGAGTGAAGACGTTTCAAAAGAAGAGTCGCAAAAAAGTGTCCTTGATATGACAAGTGACGAGTTGAAGGTCATTTATGGAGACCTTGAGATACTCGATCTTGGAACAAAAAGCGGCGAGATCAATTCAAAACTGAGTTTTGAATTGAAACAAACGGGAATGACCGAAACCTATGAGGTTACAACAACAGAAAAAATGTCCGTTCGTGATAGCGGTATTATCAAAAAATCTGTTGAGCAAAATATCGTTGGATATCTGACTGATGTTACATCATCATATATTTTCGATGACGGAATGGCGTATATTTATTCCGATATCGGAAAATATAAAGCTCCCTGTAGCTTCGACGAATTCGAAAAGATGATTAATGGTGAAGAAAATGACGACGTTGATGTTTCTTCTACGTTGAAAGCACTCGAATCGACGGACGAATACGTCGTTATTCAATCAACATTGGTGGTTGATGAAACTTCAACTCAATTTGTAAAAGATACTTTTGTCGATTTTTTGTCAGCCTTGATGCCGTATGGCGATTTTG
>JAZRTU010000045.1:0-7402 GCA_045652185.1 Eubacteriales bacterium
TGTGTTTTTAACTACTGCATATTCAACACCTGCTTTACGAAGCTCTGCACGAAGCTTTGTGTCGTGTTCAACAGTAATACCTTGGTAGTTAACCAAAACACCACCGGCTGCGTTCTTCATTTTCTCCGCTAAATCAGCAACGATCTGCTTCTTTTGCTCGAGAATTTTTGCACTTGCCATTTCGTTTACCTCCATATTAGATTTCCATAACAAAAGCTCCCAAGGCATAACTGCACAAGGGAGCATAATATTGGAAATAATATCTTGACTCTCCTCGGCAGGTGGTTCCCCGTTATGCCTTTCGGCGCCTACTGTCTTTGGAACGTATTTTTTTGTTTACCAATATACTATAACACATTCATTGAGAAGTGTCAAGCCTTTTTTCGATTTTTATCGAAAAATTTTCTGATCAGCTGATCAGCCTCCGAGTTTTTGACCGTTGATCTTCACGCCGGGGCCCATTGTGGAAGCTACTACGCAGCTCTTGATGTATTGACCTTTTGCTGCAGCGGGCTTCGCTTTGATGATAGCGCCGAGAAGTGTATCAAAGTTTTCAGCCAATTTTTCTTTGCCGAATGATACTTTGCCGATCGGGCAGTGGATGATGTTTGTTTTGTCGAGACGATACTCGATCTTACCTGCTTTTGCTTCTGCAACAGCTTTTGCAACATCCATTGTAACTGTACCTGCTTTAGGGTTAGGCATCAATCCTTTAGGACCGAGGATCTTACCGAGACGGCCGATAACACCCATCATATCAGGTGTTGCGATGATTACGTCATACTCAAACCAGTTCTCGTTTTGGATCTTTGCTACGAGGTCTTCAGCACCTACGTAGTCACTGCCTGCCTCTTGAGCAGCTTTAGCTTTATCGCCTTTTGCGAATACGAGTGTACGAACAGTTTTACCTGTACCGTTGGGAAGTACTACCGCACCTCTAACTTGTTGGTCAGCGTGACGGGAGTCAACACCGAGACGAACGTGTACTTCTACTGTTTCGTCAAATTTTGCTTTTGATGCTTGACATACAAGGTCGAGAGCCTCGTCACCATCATAAAGTCTTGATTTATCGACGAGCTTTACGCTCTCTTGATAATTCTTTCCTCTTTTCATACTACACTACCTCCTTATTAGTCAACAACTACGACGCCCATACTGCGTGCAGTACCTGCGATCATACTCATAGCTGTTTCGAGAGATGCAGCATTAAGGTCGGGCATCTTTGTTTCCGCGATCTTCTTAATCTGCTCTTTTGTGATTTGAGCAACCTTGTCCTTGTTCGGAACAGCAGAGCCGCTCTCGATTCCGCAAGCTTTCTTAATGAGAACAGCTGCGGGAGGAGTTTTTGTGATGAAAGAGAAAGAACGGTCAGCGTAGATGGTGATAACAACGGGGATGATAAGACCGATGTCATTCTTTGTACGCTCGTTAAATTCTTTCGTGAACATAGGGATAGCAACACCATACGCACCAAGTGCGGGTCCTACAGGGGGAGAAGGAGTTGCCTTACCTGCCGGCAATTGAAGTTTTACATAACCGACGATTTTCTTTGCCATAATTCATTACCTCCAAAGTGGTGTTAATAATTTTTCGGGAGAAATCTCCCTCCCACTACGTGACGTCGTCGCCACGCTTTTATGACGTTTACTCGTTTACAGGGATGACCTGCATCGAGTCGAGTTCCACTGTCGTTTCTCTTCCGAAAAGCGAAGCGGTAACTTTAACCTTCGTAAGATCTTCCGAGATCTCGTCAACAACAGCGATGAAGCCCGAAAGCGGTCCTTCGCATATACGCACGTTGTCGCCAACTGCATAGGCGATCTCAATAACACGTGTTTCAACACCAAGTGCTTCAACCTCGGCGTCAGAAAGCGGAACGGGCTTTGATCCTGGTCCGACAAATCCTGTAACACCTCTCGTGTTTCTGATGATATGCCAGCTTTCGTCATTCATTATCATCTTGACGAAAACGTATGCGGGGAATAATTTTCGTTCGATTTCCTTTTCATCCTTGTCGTTCGCCTCGACAACCGTTTCGAGCGGTATCTTTACGTCAAAAATCAGATGACCGAGTCCGCGGTTTTCAACGATCTTTTCGATGTTAGAGGCTACTTTGTTTTCGTAGCCGGAATAGGTATGGACGACATACCACAGAGCTTTTTCTTCCATTGACATGTTCCCACATCCCTTTCCTTGCGCATTGCGCAATAATTAGTTAGATAATCTTGCCAAGAAGTAATACCAATTGACCGAACAAATAGTCCAGTCCACCGATAACCAACGCCGTTGCTGCCAACGCTACGAGAACTACCCAAGAGGATTTAATGGTCTCTTCACGTGACGGCCAAACGATCTTTTTCAATTCACTCTTATAGTCTTTGAAAAATTTCTTAATACGACCGATAAAATCTTTTTTAGGTTTCGCGGGCTTTTTTGTGGTTTCGGTTACTTGTTTGTTTTCAGCCATAAAAGTCCATCCTTTCTCGCAAAATACCGATTACTTGCTTTCTTTATGAACGGTATGTTTGCGGCAGAACCGACAATACTTTTTCATTTCAAGTCTGTCGGGGTCGTTTTTCTTGTTTTTAACGGTGTCATAGTTTCTTTGTTTGCATTCGCTGCAAACGAGTGTTATTTTTACTCTCATAACGGCACCTCCACCATTGAATTTTTTTCTGCGGTCTAAACCGCGTTGCCTCCCTCTCGAAAAGCTCTTTTCCCAAGCGGAAATCGATAGATCTTGGGTAGTAGCGCCAAAAAATGGGCATACAAAAAAGAACCTCCGCAGAGGTATGGATATTATAACATTATTCTTTCGCGTTTGTCAATAGGTTTTGAGTAAATTTTCAACTTTTTTGAAAATATGCCGATAATTCGATAAAATGATTTTATGGCAAAAAAAGAGGAACGCGAGGTTCCTCTTCCTATTACTTATCATTTTGCCGTTTTGAAGTATGCGTCGGGATCGTCAAACATCATTTTGACATTATATGGCATGATTTGCCTGAACTCATTCTCTTCCGCGCTTCGATTATAAATTTCTGCAAGATCATCTTTGGTCAAGTTAAATTCCTTTATAAACTTCATTACGTTGCAATCTTTTGTACCTTCATACTTTTCCAAGAATTTCTCAAATTTATCGACGCCTACTTTTAAGATAAGCTTTCTATCTATTTTGTAGTATATACTATTATAAGTTTCGTCGATTCGCTCACCGTAATATGTGCGTACCTCGGGAAAGTTGTAGCGCAATGAAATAGTCAACAGGCTTTCCTCATATCTGCTTCTGAACCAAAGATCATATTGCCACTCAAGGTTTTTGTACCCGCGATTTTCGACGGGATATAACTCATCGACCCAATCTTTCCATTGCTCTTCTGTTATTCCATAATACTCGATAAGGAAACCGTAATTCCAATTTTCTGTTAAAAAATGTTTTCTTGCAAAATCATTCGTATCAATGAAGCTATTTGTGAACTTAACTTCTTTGCCGAGCACTTTTGAAAACAGTTTTTCGGATATTACAAAATAACGTGGGGCGTGGACACCGTCAGCATTTGGAGAATAAAGGTCATCGAAAGGAGAACCAAATGGAACGAAAAGAGTTGAATCAACATCTATTTCTGTTGATGCAAATCCAAAATATGCTTCTCTTTCATCATCACTACCAAACACATAATATGCGCTATACGGGCGAGCAGATCCGGAATCAGTTGCTATTATTCCGCTGAAAGTATAAGCATCGATATCGAAATAATCGATAAAGCTCAAAATATTGACATCATCGGTTTTATCAAGATATTCTTCAAATTTATCATTTCCCACATAGTTGATAAGGCGATAATCTATTGTGTAGTAGATGCTATTATGTTTTCCGTCACGCTTTTCGGCATAATATGTTTCGCCTTTGCTCTTATAATCGGTATAGATCATATTTTCGTCTTCCATATAGTTTTCACTATACCAACCATTGACATATCGAAGGAGGGGATAATCTTTATCTACCTCTTCAACATTAGTTTCGTCTATGATTTCGTTGAGAAAGCTGATATATTCATCTTTTGAGATCTGAAAATACTCGAGCAAAAAACCCCAATTATCAGCTTGGGTAAATCGGTATAATACCGCATTTTTACTCCAAGACTCCTCTGAGATATTGAAAAAATCACAAAACCTTTCGGCATTAATATTAAAAAATGATTCTCTGTAAAACGGATATGCATCAAAAAATCCACACGGATGCTTTCCGTCGCCGATACATTCTTCCGATCCGTAGCATAGTGGACCTGTCGGTTTATTTGGAACATATTCTTCGTGAGGAACAAAGATATATTCGCTTTCGGAAGCCGTATCGCTCACGTCGGGATCAGATGTTTCGGTTTTAGATGTTGAATCGCTTACGTCCGAAGCCGAGGTTTCCGTTTCGGAAGTTACGCTATTCTCCAAAGAATTTGCGCAGCTGATTTCATCACTCGGTTCGCACGACGCAAAAACGGTCACTAACATCGAAACGACAAAAATCAGTGTAATCAGTTTTTTCATATTCCGGCTCCTTTTCAAATAATGTTTTTTATTTATGTAAACCCTTTTTATGGATACATTATAGCATAGGACGAATTTCTAATTGTTAACAAACTATGAACAAAGTGTTAATTTTTTGTTAACTATTAATTATTTCCATTTTTATTATAAACATAGTCAGAAAATTTGATGTAATTTTTTTCAATTTTGAGCTCATTTTCATCATATGCGACTACGGCGCACTTCAAAAGGAAGTGCGCCGCAATGTGTTTTCATATTACGAATACATCTTTATTCTATTGATATGTCTGCCGCCTTCGAATTCGGTGGTGATGAATATCTCTGCGAGCTTTACTGCCTTTTCGCTGTCGATAACGCGGCCGCCGAGGCAAAGCACGTTCGCATCGTTATGGCGTCTTGTCATTTCACAGCAATATTCATCCGAGAGCACAGCCGCACGGATGCCGTCTTGCTTATTTGCCGCCATACTCATTCCGATACCCGTACCGCAGCAGAGTATTCCGAGCTCTGCGGTCTTCTCTTGTATCTCTTTACACACAGCCTTTGCATACACGGGGTAGTCAACTGAATCCGTCGTATTCGTGCCGACGTCGATGACTGTATGTCCGTTATTTTCGAGGTATTCCTTGATAGCGTTCTTGATCTCCAAGCCGCCGTGGTCACATCCGAGTGCTATTTTCATTGTTTTTTCTCACTTTCTTTTTCTTTTCTTTCGCGCTCCGCCTGTGATGCTCTGAGGTAGCACGGCAAAAGCTCGGTGTGTTTTATTTCTTCGATACGTGCGCCGACGAGTGCAACAGACAGCGCGTTTTGGTATCTGCTCTCCTCCGGTGCGAGTATCATATTTTCATATCTGCAAAGCGACGCGAACAGCTCCGCTCCATCACCGCAGACGATTACCTTCTCTCTGTATTCACGAAGCATCGTTTCGATCTCGGATGCCGGCAACAGGTCGTCCTTTGTGAGTCGTATTCCTTTTTTGAATAGCGCTGTATAGAACTGACCTCTTCTCGCATCCATAACGGCGCATATCACTCCGTCGAAATCCTTATGCGCGTTACAAAGTGCCTCGAGAGTTGACACTGCCGCGCAAGGCTTATCGTCCTTAGTTGCGAGTCCTTTTATAGTAGAAACACCTATTCTGACACCTGTAAACGAGCCGGGTCCGACAGTTACTGCGAACTTGTCCACTTTGTCGATATCGGTGCCATAAGCCTTCAATGCGCTATCTATCATCGGCAGAAGCGTTTCGCTATGTGTCAACTTGTTTTTAAGTGTAAAAACACAATGGTTTTTCAAAACTTCGTTTTCTATTTCACACACTGCGACCGATCCGATCACAGCCGTTGTATCTACACCAAGAATTATCATACGTCTTTCCTTTCGCTATATCTCGAGTCCCGAAAGCGTTATCTCACGTCTGTTTTCGTCGAGCGGTCTTATCGAAACACGAACAGCATCCGCCGGGATAGAATCGGGGATGTTTTCGCTCCATTCGGTAATAATAATACCGTTTCCAAAATAATCGTCGAATCCGATAGCGTACAATTCATCCTCGTCGCTGATTCGATACATATCGAAGTGGTATATCTTCACATCGTCGCCGATATATTCGTTAACGAGTGCAAACGTTGGGCTATGGACGAGTTTTACTGCATCGGGGATGAGCTTTTCAACGACACCGCGCACGAACACGGTCTTGCCTGCGCCCATATCACCATACAATGCTATGAAGCTGTCTTTTTTCAACTTTTCCGCAAGTCTTGAGCCGAAAAGCTCAGTTTCTCTTGCGTTTTCGGTTATATATTTCTTTTCCATATTATTTTAATCCACATTTTTAATTAATTGATAGAAGCTCTCGCCGAAACCGTCGCCACTAACGCCGAGAAATTCGCAAACAGTTGCGGCAACATCACCGAAGCCTTCTCTCACACCGAGATCGATTCCGTTTTTGACGCCTCCGAACACAAGAAGCGGAACATATTCACGCGAATGGTCGGTCGATGGCGTTGCGGGATCGCATCCGTGGTCAGCCGTTATTATCAGGGTATCTTCCTCGCGCATATCGGTCAAGAACAATGCAAGCCACTCGTCAAATTCGCTGAGCGCGTTCGCGTATCCGTCGATATCGTTGCGATGTCCGTAAACCATATCGAAATCAACGAGGTTCGCGAAGCAAAGCCCCTCAAAATCTTCGCTTTGCATTTTTGTGAGTGCTTCCATACCCTCGGTATTGTTTTTCGTTTTGATGGAACGGGTTATCCCTTTTCCGCAGAAGATATCATAAATCTTTCCGATTGATACCACGTCGAGTCCGCTTGCGTAAAGACGTTCGAGCATCGTTTCGCTTGGGGGAGATAGGGAATAGTCGTGGCGGTTGCCTGTACGGTAGAATTCACCGTCCTTATCCGAGAACGGACGTGCGATAACTCTGCCGACTGCGTGCTCACCTTGGAGAAGTGCTCTCGCTTTTTCACAAGCATCGTATAATTCCGAAAGCGGAACCTTGCCCTCGTGTGCGGCTATCTGGAATACGCTGTCCGCCGATGTGTAGACAATATATTTTCCTGTTTCGAGGTGTTCTTTTCCGTAATCCTTTATGACCTCTGTACCCGAATACGGTTTGTTGCAGATCCAACCTCTGCCGACCGCCTTTTCGAATTCGTCGAGAAGCTCACGCGGGAACCCGTTCGGATAGGTCGGTAACGGACGAGGAGATACGATGCCCGAAAGCTCCCAATGACCTATCGTCGTATCCTTGCCTTTGCTCTTTTCCGACATCGCGCCAAAGCACGCGAGCGGACTGCCGACACCGCGCTTCGGTGTCATCGGGATATTAAAAAGCCCGAGCGAGCGCATC
>JAZRTU010000046.1:0-14576 GCA_045652185.1 Eubacteriales bacterium
CATCACTATCACTTCTTACTTCCCAAAAATCCGAGGAATTGAGAGAAAAGTGAAGAGTGAAAAGAGAAAAGTGAAAAGACCAAAAAGAAACGACAATCTTCTGTCGAAAATTGTCGTTTCTTTTTGCCTTAAACGTGATAAAAGGTCAAAAATCGAGGTAAAAGCAAAGAAAAGGTCAACTGTTTTGTGATTTACTCTCTTTTCTTTTAGCACTTCTAACTCGTTTCTTTTCAGCTTTTTTATAAATCTTGTGCTTGGCTTTTATGTATGCCACTTCTCCGCAAACAGGAAATGCCAGCATTATAAGCCCTATAATCACAATACCAACATAAGTTGTATCAATTTCCTCGGAGGTCATTTTATTGTTGTCTATCACAATGTCATTGATATAAATTTCTACCACCCAAGGTAATTTGTCCATTTTACGATACTCTACTTTTTGCCCCTCCAAGAGCTCCGCAAGTTGATTAAGGTCATAACCGATTGCATTGTATAGGTCTTTGGGTAGCCACGGACATACAAGCTGAAATTGCTCTCCATCAGACATTTCAACAATGATTACATCTTTTCCACTGGCATAATAAACATCCGCAACAGTACCACTTGAAACAGAGGTATTATCATCACTTGGTTTGGAATATTTATCAAACATGATTACACAGAATAATATAATTACGGCTATTGCCACTACTGTTAGCAACGAAGAGACTATAATATGCTTTTTAAATTCACTTTTTGTCAATAATAGTCACCCCTTTGAGAGTATTATACCACACTTTCGCAAATAAATCAAGGCGCAAGCCTTGTATATCATCCGCAACTTGTTGCGGTATATCATCAAGCCGCAGGAGGATGCACGCTGGCGCGTGATGAGATACAGCCCCGCAGGGGCTGATGATATACACCGCACGTTATGCGGCGATGATATACCAAGCCTGCGGCTTGGATAAACAAAAAAGGAACTTTTGGTAGACAAAAGTTCCTTTTTTTGTTGGTGGGGGAAGGTGGATTCGGACCACCGAAGTCAGTGACAACAGATTTACAGTCTGCCCCCTTTGGCCGCTCGGGAATTCCCCCACATATGGAGCTAGTGAAGGGAATCGAACCCCCAACCTGCTGATTACAAATCAGCTGCTCTACCGTTGAGCCACACTAGCATTTTTGACAGCTTCGTAAGTATAACACATTTATTCCGACTTGTCAACAGCTTTTTTGAAAAAAATTAAAAAAATTTATTAAATATTATTTTCAACAAAAAGTCCGTTTTGGTTTTTTTACAAAACGGACTGATAATATACTATTTTATTCTGATACCATGTGAGAAAACGGCTTCCTCATTCGGTTCTAAAACTTTGCATCTTCTTGAATTCAGCCCGTTGACCTCGCCCGCCTGCGGTTCAATGCAAAGAAGCCCCATCTCACCGAGCGCGTTGAATAGTATCACGTTGTCGAACTCCTCCGAAAATTCATAAACGTACCCACCGATCGAGGCGTATTTTCCATCCCTCTCGAAAAATCCGCTGATCTTCTTACCCGACGGATTGCATCCATCACGATATTCCCTCACCGTAGACAGCATATTTCCCGACGGTATATAATTCTCATCAACCTCAAACCGCTTCCCAATGGGCGCAGAAAACCACCTCGGCTCAATAAAAGTAGTGTGAAACGCGAGCGTGAACGGCATTGCCGTGTCGCCCGTGTTTGTTATCTTTACCATCCGAACATAACCGTTTTCGCTCAATCTGTCGGTTATAACGACAGTAAAAGAAAACGGATATCTCATCCCGACGTTGACGTATTTCGCCATCAAGATGTCGTCGCTCTGTTCGATAATCTCGAACGGCGCATCATATAATAGCCCGTGAATGTGATTGTTTCTCGTCGGCTCGTTGAGTGGAAGCGAATATTCCTTCCCCGAAAATTTAAATTTTCCGTCCTTTGTCCTGTTGGCGGGGAAGAGCAACGGCGTCCCGAAAAGATAAGGCGAGTTTCTCAATTCGTCAATATCCCTCGGACTTCTCAAAATATCCTTTCCACAGTGCCGTAAAACTACCGTGTTCATCCCAAAATGTGGCAAGATCTCCGCATACCAATCACCATGCGTTAGCTTAATGCTATTTTCCATAAATTTATATCCCACTCAAATACTCTTCTGCAAAATGCGCCGCAACTGCACCGTCGGATGCGGCAGTAACGACCTGACGAAGAGCCTTCGTTCTGACGTCGCCAACCGCAAATACACCCGAAACGTCCGTCTTTGTCGTCTCGTCAGCAATAATGTATCCGTTTTTGTCAAGCGGCAACGCCCCTCCGAGAAACGCAGTAACAGGCTCTCGTCCAACGCTGACAAATACTCCGTCACATTCAATCGTTCGTTTTTCACCATTTTTAACGTTTGAAACGTTGATAGCATTAACTCGCTTGTCGGCAATAAATTCATCAATAACGCTATTCCAAACAAACTCCACGTTCTCAGCCTTCAAAAGCGGCTCATGATAAATTTTCGCTGCACGCAACGTGTCCCTGCGATGCACGAGATACACTTTGCTCGCAAGCCTTGATAAATATAAAGCATCGCTGACCGCCGAGTTTCCGCCGCCAACGACAACGACAGTCTTTCCCTTGTAAAACCGTCCGTCGCAGTGTGCGCAATAATGAACCCCGCGACCGATAAGCTCGTTCTCACCCGAAACCCCGAGCTGCCTTGCGTTCGCGCCCGATGCAATAATAACCGTCCTCGCGAAAAAATCTCCCGAAGTAGTGACAACTTTTTTTATTTCATCTCCAAGTTCCGACGAAATGACCTCCGCATACTCTGTTTTTGCACCGAATTTTTCCGCACCTTGCATCATTTTCATTCCGAGCGTAAATCCGTCAACTCCCTCGTCGAATCCTGGGTAGTTTTCAATGTCACCCGTCAAAGTCATCTGCCCGCCGACCGACATTCGTTCGATAACAAGCGTGTCAAGTAACGCCCTTGAAGTATATAACGCGGCTGAATATCCCGCAGGACCGCCGCCGATGATTATTACGTCATAAATATGTTCCATCAATATTACTCCCTTTTTTTATTTAATTATAACCGAAACTACTAAATAAAACAGTGATCTCGTCACAAAAATGATACCATATTATTGAAAAAAACGCAAGAATATGTTATATTAAAAACAATAATATCGAAAGGATAAAAAAATGAAACTCAACTATAAACGAACGATACTCGTCGGAATGGCGTTTTTCTTGATATGCGCGTTCTGGCAAGCATACGATGCAATAATCCCCTTGATATTAACGAACCACTTCGGGCTTCCCCAAACAGTTTCGGGAACGATAATGTCGCTTGATAATATCCTCGCCGTGTTTATGTTGCCGTTTTTCGGAGCGTTGTCAGATAGATCGAAATCAAAATACGGAAAACGTACTCCGTTCATATTCGTCGGTACGATAGCTGCAGTAGTTTCATTTGTCGCATTGACCTACATCGATAACTACCAACTTGCGAAGGTCATCTCCGCAGGTATCCCGGAAATATCCCAAGGCACGATGAGTGACGCTGTATATAGTGAGCACCTCCAAAAATTAGCGCTTGATATAACACTTGAGAACCCTCTCGCAATCGTCGGATTTATAGTAACGCTTCTTGCCGTGCTTGTCGCAATGGCTTTGTTCCGTTCGCCCGCAGTAGCATTAATGCCCGACGTAACCGTAAAACCGCTACGCTCAAAAGCGAATGCAATAATCAACTTGACGGGAACATCAGGCGCAATAATCGTCCTCGGTCTCGGTATCCTCTTTAAAACATCAAACAATAATTATATGCAGTATACAGGCTACGTCTTCGCGGTGTGCCTTGTAATGCTCGCAGGATTTATCGTATTTTTGATTGCGGTAAAAGAGAAAAAATGGGCAAAAGAAATGGAAGAAGATACCGTTCGTTTCGACTTGGTTGATTCCAACGAGAGTGAAACTTCCCAAACCAACGGAAAGCTTTCACGCGCAGAACTTCGTTCGCTTCTTTTTATCCTTGCCTCCGTTGCGCTCTGGTATATCGGTTATAACTCAATAACGAGCAAATATTCCGTCTATGCAACGAACGTTCTCGGTTTTGACTTCAATCTCACTTTGATAGTTGCCCAAGCAGCGGCAATAGTTTCATATATCCCAATAGGACTCCTTGCCTCAAAAATCGGCAGAAAGAAATCTATCCTCATTGGTGTGTTAATGCTTGCAAGTGCTTTTTTCGTCGGAATATTTATAACCCCTGCGACCCCCGAGGTGATAATGTACCCGATTTTTGCATTAGCGGGAATCGGTTGGGCAACAATAAACGTGAACTCTTTCCCAATGGCAGTCGAACTCGCGAAAAGCGGCGATGTCGGAAAGTATACGGGCTACTACTATACGGCTTCGATGTCCGCCCAAGTCGTCGCGCCGATATTGTCGGGAGTTTTATACGATGCCTATGGAATGGAATACGTTTTCTTCGGTTTCGGATGCATCTTCGTGGTGTTCTCGTTTGTGACGATGTTGTTCGTTAAACACGGCGACTCCGAAGTGATAGAAAAGAAAAGTGCCCTCGAGCACCTTGATGTTGATTAGTATGGATATTTTATTGTATATTTTATTGGTAATATCTCTCCTTTTCCTCGTTTATGTGTTCGTCCTCGTGAGGCCGAGAAAACGAGATGTTAGCACCGATGGACTTTTGACCGATTACGCCCACCGCGGACTTCATAGTGAGACAGTTCCGGAAAACAGCCTGAAAGCCTTTCAAAATGCGGTTGATAACGGTTATGGCATCGAGCTCGACGTCCAACTTTCAAAAGACGGCGAGGTAATGGTCTTCCACGACTATACTCTTGACCGAATGACCGAAAGAAAAGGGAAGCTTTGCGAATTGACCGCCTCGGAGCTGAAAACCGTCTCGCTGAAAAATACCGACCAAACGATCCCGACACTAAGTGAAGTGCTGACGCTCGTTGACGGGAAAATACCGATCTTGATCGAGCTGAAGGGCGAAGATTTTGATACCCGCCTTTGCGAAAAGGTAGCCGATCGATTGAAGGAATATAACGGAAAATATTGTATTGAAAGCTTCAACCCGCTTTTGATCAAAAAGATGAAAAAATTTCTCCCGAACGTCTTCTTCGGTCAGCTATATACGAACGTCTGCCGCGATCACGGAGTAAACGCAATAAACCTCTTGCTGACGTGTATGGCATTAAACGTCATCTCGCGCCCCGATTTTATCGCCTATAATAAGGCGGATAGAAATTCGCTTCCTGTGAAATTGACAACACAATTCTATAAAGCACCGCGATTCGTCTGGACTGTAAAAACTCCCGAAGAACACGAAAAAGCACACTCAACAAACGAAAACGCAATATTCGAAAAATAAAAGGAAGCTCCTCGACCGTAATAAGTCGAGGAGCTTTTTCAAGGAGAAGGACATCAAAACGAAAATCCTTCCAAAATATCAAAAAGTAAGTCTCTTGCTTCGCCTTCATTATTAGAGCTGATACCACTCATTCTGATCATATATGAAGTCGCATTAGTGTGGAAAACAGCCTCATACCAAATATCGTTAATATCGCCCTTCCAATCGATGCGGATGATCCTTGCGGGCAAACCGCTTTCGGCAGTGTATTCTTCGCTTGACATATCGTCAAGCTCTTGTTCTTTGCTACCGCCAAAGGAGTGACCGATGTAGTGATAGCTCTCGACCGCTTCGGGCGCGATCGCATCGTGCTCTGCCGTCACTATAGCCTCAACGTCAACAGAAAATCGATCTATGTGATATGAAGCATAGGTCTTTGCACGGAAAAGACTTCCGTCGATCCCTTCGTATTTCGTAAAGCAGTGTACGTTAAAGTCATCATCCTTTTTCAACGAATACTTGTATGATGGCGTTCCGCTTGAAATGACACCGTTTGTTATAAGATCGAATCCCAACGCTTTTTCCGCTTCTTCCAAAGTGTTGTAGACAACCTTCTTTTCGCCGTCAATGCTTCTGACCTCTTTATTAAAATCCGTTATCGGACGATTCTCAACGTCCTTGAATTGAACGCGATATGAGTTTCCTCTTATAATGCTGATATATCCTTCGTCAAATATACTGTTGATCGCAAAAGCAGCAACACAAGTTAGGAGTAAACAAGCCAAGCATACCAACGCGAGACGCTTTTTGTTTATCCTTTGCGGCTTTTCTGCCCGAGAAAAAATAATTTTTTTGCGAATATCATCCTTCGCCTCCTGCGTGAGAGCGATATCGCCAATGATCCTTTTATAGCGTTCCATATTTTAATCCAGCTCCTTCGAAAGTAGTTTTTTTGCTCTGCTCATTCTTGTTTGAACAGCGCTGACGGATATCTTTAAAATATCCGCGATCTCGTTTTGCGAGTATCCCTCGTAATAGTACAGATGAACGACGAGACGGTATTTCGTCGGTAAATGCATCACCGCATCCCAAACCTCCTTGTCACCGTCGCTTTCGAATACGAGAGAGTCATCAAGCTCGCCAACGTTTTTTCTCCAAAATGACCGAAGAAGGTTTTTGCATTCGTTGGCGGTGCAAGTTAATAAAAAAACTTTTTCTTTGCCCTCGGCGAATGTAACGTCGCGCTCAAGCAGCTTTATGAAAACACCTTGGCAAACATCTTCGGCATCATATTTGTTCCCGAGATAACTCAACGCCAACCTAAAAACGTCATCTCCGAATTCATCAAACAAGCGTGCTGCTTCGTGCCTTTCCAACTTGCCTCTCCTCCTCATTTTTTTGAGATCTCACTAATATAACAATTGAGAGGATCAAAATATCACAAAAAATATTAAATTGTAAAAATATTAAAACTATCTGTCAATACAGTTTCTTTCAAGTGCGTTCAAAAATCCCGAAGCGGTAAATATCTTGTATCCACCGATAACGTCGCCGTTGTCGAGCGTAGTAATGCTTCCGTCGTATGCGTTCATAATATCGTTCGGAACAGGATTTATAATAACGATCTTTTTGTTTTCACTCTCAAAATCGAATTTGAACGTCGTGTTGTAGCTGAATATCTTTATCTTGAATACGATCAGCGTGTGAACGAAGGTGCAGATCCCGCCCTCGCTGATAAACATCGGCGTGCCGCGGCGCCGTGCGTGTAAAAGCTTGCAGGAGTATTTCTTTCCGCCACGCGTGAAATTGAAGTCCTCGCCCTGTACCAATCCGAAAAGTGACCTGTACGGATTCGATATCTCGGAAATGTCGATATTATTTTCTTCAACGACCTTTTTCAGCCCGTTAAGAAAGCTGCGCCTTTTGATGAACGTGCGGATGTAAGAAAAAATAAATGCAACAAAAACGATAAGTGCAATATATAAGATCATCTTCCAAGTTATCGTGTAATAAAACAGCTGAGCAAACGATAGAACGAACGGAATGAATAAAACGAGTGCGAGCGGTGCCATCCAATATGCAATCAAAACAATGAACAATTGCTTGAAAAAGCTGTCCTGCCCTTCTTTTTTCTTCTTTGTGATATATATTCTGTCGCGCATCAATGATTCCGACTTTAGCTTAGGCAACGGAATGACTCTGATCGCCGAAAGCTTTGCAATCAAAAAAACGATAAACATCGCCGCTGTGAAGCATATCGAAAAAATAATATTATTAAAAATCGTGTCGTTTCCTCTCAAAAAAACGTTCCAGATAGCATAAAAAGAAACTTGCTTCGGAAATATATTCCAAAAAAAAGCGAGTAGTATAAATTCAACGTAAAACTTTTTTATCCTAAAAAAGAGCAAAAGCCTCTGTTTCCCAGTTTTTGCACCTGCTTGAAGCACTTGCGGTATTATCATCTCATCAAAAATAGTCGTCAACCTTACGAGCGAATAGAAAAGCATCGGTATTATTACAATGGAAATAATGTCGGTCAAGTTTTCAAAGTGTATGTTTATGTCGTACATATCGACAAGTCTGCTTCCCGAGATCATAAAATATGAGGCTTGCGATATCGCTATATGTAACACAAAAACCGTCAAAAACAATAAAGGCGGCATCAGAAATCTCTTCAACTTCGCCATGATCTCCTTCAACTCCATAAATATACCTCCCACATAATTTGTATTATTATATCATATATAACACTTTTTTTCAACATAAATCACCATTGCAAAACCAACTTAAAAATGTTCTTGAATAATAGAAATTATTATGATATAATCAAAATATAAAAGTGGAGGTATGAATAATGAAAAAATTATTTCTTTTCTTGTTTATAACAATAATGAGCGCAGTAATGCTCACAATTCCCGTTGTTGCAAACGAGAATGCAATCACTGATGTCGGTGTTATTGAAATTAATAATAAGGTTTGCTATGCCTCTCAGTATGCAGGTGACTCGTTTGAAAAAGGCAGTTTTAACGCCGTAATGTACGAAAAGGTAAAGGCGTATTTTATTAACGCCGCAAAAGGCAAAGAAGAGACTTCATATTTCACCGTTGATAAGTCCGAGTTTCCAATTGACCTTTCAATGACAAAAGATGAGGTCGGCGCGAATATTATCGAAAACGGAAATATCACCGATGCCGCTTGGAACGCGTTAGAGAAAAAACTAAACGAAGTATTCAATCTTGACAAAATAGTCAGCGCTGTCCTCGCCGATCTGCCGTATGAACAATTTTGGTATGATAAATCTGCTTGTACTTTGTCCGAGTATGGAATGAGCGCAACAAGTAAAAGTATCAGTATCACATACTTGAAATTTGAATTCGATATATCGGAAGATTACCAAGGTGCTACTCCCACAACATTCGACCAAGCGAAGCTAACAGCCGCAAGGCAGGGAGTTGAATCTGCAAAGTTCATCGTCGATGAATATAAAAACCACAGCGATTTCGATAAGCTGAAGGGCTATGCGGAAAAAATATGTTTCCACGCATCCTATAATCACGATGCAGTAAGATATAACGCAAGCTATGGAAACCCATGGCAGATCATCTATGTTTTCGACGGCTTGACCGATACGAAAGTAGTGTGCGAGGGCTATGCGAAAGCATTTAAATACCTCTGTGACCTAACCGACTTCGATGGCGACGTAAAATGCTATACCGTAATGGGAACGATGAACGGCGGAACGGGCGCAGGCGCACATATGTGGAATATAGTAACTTATAATGGCGAGAATTATCTCGTTGATGTTACGAATTGCGATAGCGGAACAATAGGAAACGGCTTGAAGCTCTTTATGAGAGGTGTAGCCTCGAGCGATGGCGGAAAAACTTATAAAGTTCCCGTTGGCTCGTCCAAAATAACGTATACATACGACGAATCGCAAAAAGACCTTTTCGGAAAAGGTTATCTCGTTTTGGCAACAAAGGATGCCGATGCTTGCACCCATTCGAATATAAAAACGATCACCGAAAAATCTTCAACTTGTACCGAAAAGGGATGGAAAAAATATAAAAAATGCGAAGATTGCGGCGAAATGTATAACCAAAACGGAGCGATTATAACAGAAATACCATATCTCCCTCTTGCTGCACATACTCCAACACAAGTAAAAGATGACAAATACCTCCTCTCAAAAGGTAATTGCACACGCCCGAGCCTCTATTTCGAGTCATGTAAAATATGTAAAAAAGCATTGAACGATACCTTCGAGGGCGAAAAAAGTGCCCACGACGTCGTTGACGTGTGGTTTGTCGAAAACGGATATCATTTCCATCGTTGCAGCGTTTGTACTTATAAAGAGGATTACGGAAAATGCTCCGGCGGAACGGCAACCTGTACCTCCCAAGCAAAATGTGATATTTGTAAAATGCCCTACGGCGATTTTGCACCGCATAAATTCGGCGCTTGGAAAACCGATAGCACAACACATTGGAAAGAATGCTCGTGCTACCAAAAAAACGATATCGGTCAGCATACCGATAAAAATTCCGACGGAAAATGCGACTCTTGCGCATATTCAATGCCCGTCGCCTCCGAGCCCCCGAAGGATGAATCTACCCCTTCCGTCGATGAATCCAAGCCACCCATCGTCGATGAGTCAAAACCATCCGTCGATGAATCCAAACCACCCATCGTGAACGAGTCAAAGCCGCCCGTGGATGAGTCTAAACCCGTCGTGAACGAGTCAAAACCTACTGTGTCTGTCGAATCCATTCCGCCCGTTGTGGATGAATCTGTAATAGAATCGGAAGATGAGTCAATATCTCTGCCCGAAATTTCCGATGAAAGCATCGACGATACCTCGAGTGTAAGTACGCCCGACGAGTCGGAAACCGAAAAAAGCGAAGCGGAAAGCATTCCTCCAATAGCTGATGAGAGTATCACCGATGAGTCCGAAACGGAAATAAGTGTCGAAGAAAGTATTCCTTCCGACGAAAGCGAAGAGGAGTCAAAACCCTCCACAAGCTATTCGCAAGAAAATATAAATGCATTCAATACAAAAACGATAATCATTATCGCCGTAAGCACCGTCTTGGGCGTCGCAGTCATCGCAACAGTAATTATTATCGTTAAAAAGAAAAAATAAAAAACTGCCCGTGCAAAAATGATGTACGGGCAGTTTTGAAAAATATAGATATGACACAACTTCGTGACAAATGTAATGTATCATAACGTTAGAGGTGATGAAAGTGGCAAAGATTTTAATTGTAGAAGACGAATATGGCATCAATAATCTGATAAAAAAGAATTTAACACTCGTCGGTCACGAATGCTTCCAATTGTTTAACGGCAATGATGTATTGCCTGCACTCGAGAGGGAAC
The DNA here is from genome assembly GCA_045652185.1 of Eubacteriales bacterium. Classification (GTDB taxonomy): domain Bacteria; phylum Bacillota; class Clostridia; order Oscillospirales; family CAG-382; genus UMGS1307. The sequence goes on from JAZRTU010000046.1 coordinate 10,760, forward strand.
ACTATGATCTGATAATACTTGATATAATGTTGCCGGGTGAATCAGGGTTTGATATAATTACTAAGCTCGAAAAAACACCCGTGATTTTCCTCACCGCAAAAAATTCCCTCCAAGATAGATTGAAAGGCTTATCGCTCGGTGCCGATGACTATATTGTGAAGCCTTTTGAGATACTTGAGCTTATAGCTCGTGTTGACGTTGTGTTGAGAAGAACAAAAGGCGAAGTGAAGTTTTTTGAGTTTGACGATATAAAAATCGATTTCACTTCACATCGTACATATAAAAACGGAACCGAGATCGAGCTTACTCGCAAAGAATTCGACCTCTTAAAGTCACTTGTCAATAATCGTAATATCGCCTTGACAAGAGAACGTCTTTTAGAACTCGTCTGGGGGTATACCTACGACGGCGACGAGCGAACCGTCGACACCCACATCCAAAGACTTCGAAAAAAGCTCGGATTGGAGGAACGGTTGAAGACCGTATATAAAACGGGATACCGATTGGAAATATGAAGAAAATGAGATTTTGGCAAAAGACGTATATACTCACCCTATCCATCTTTCTGGGGTGCTTGTATCTGTGCATTTTTTCATTAATGCTTATAACGTACCAAAGGTCATTAACTGAAAAGGAATCGACCGCAAAAGCAAGATTCAGCTATATTATCGAGTCCTTCGAGCGAGATAAAGCAGATGTCGAGACGTTTGGCGATGACAGCAGTTTAAAACTTTTGATGTATTCATATACGAGTAATATTGCTACCGACGAAATGCTCCACATATCCTTTTTTGAAAACGGTTCTGTCGTCGCCCAAAGCTCACCGACAGCGCAAAAAACGAGCTTTAAATACCATTCATATTCGAAAATGGAAAAAATAGATAAAACTCGCTACTACGTAACGAATTGGAGCTTCGGTGATGATTGTGATATGGTGTTGATGCAGGATTTCAGCGAACTATATCGAGAGTACAGAGTACTGTGTGCAATATACGTCACCGTTGCCATAGCAGTATCAGGGGTAGTTGCAATAGTACTTCTTTTCGTCTTGAAAAAGCTGTCAGTACCGCTGGAAACTCTAAAAAAGACGACCGAACGAATAAGAGAAGGCAATTTTGACGAAAAAGCCAACGAAAACGGTGGGGACGAAATAGCCTCTCTCGGAAAAAGCTTCAATGCGATGGTCAAAAAAATAAAAGTTCAAATGCTCGAGCTTGAAAACGAAGCCATCCAAAAACAACAGCTCGTTGATAATATGGCGCACGAACTGAGGACCCCGCTGACGAATATATACGGATATGCCGAGTATATTGAAAAAGCACCGCTTTCGGAAGCTGAAATAATTGAAAGCTCAGAGTTTATAATGTCCGAAGCAAAGCGGCTGAAAAATATCTCCGAAAAAATACTCGATACCTCCTATATCAGAAATAACGAAATAATAAAGACCGAACTTAGCGTAAAACAGCTTTTCGACGAAACGAAGCGAATCTTGACGAACACCGCAAACGAACCCGAAACGGAAATAATACTCGATTGTGACGACTCAATAATAATGGGCGACGAAACTTTGCTCGTCATACTTCTCTGTAACCTCACCGAGAACGCACTGAAGGCATCAAAAAAAGGCGAAAAGGTGATGCTTTCCTGCAAAAACGGAATAATAAGCGTAATAGACCACGGAAAAGGAATGACCACCGAACAGCTTTCGAATATAACGAAGCCGTTCTACCGTACCGATAAAAGCCGTTCTCGTGCCGACGGCGGTGCAGGACTTGGACTCGCACTCTCAAAGCAAATAGTCGAAAGTCACGGCGGAATAATGAAATTTGATTCCGAACTCGGAAAAGGAACTAAAATAACGATTGATTTGACAACTCGGTAACAACTTTGTGACAAATGCAGTATATAATGTGGATAAATAAAGTAAGGAGGTATAGTTCAATGAAAAAAGAAGTGCGAAAGCCGTTAGCCTTCGCCGTTGTATTGATAATCTGCTTTTCGGTACTGTTGACAGTCGGAGCGTTTTTTGTCATCAATTCCGAAAAGGACGAAACGAGCTTCCAAAAAGAACCGAGCTTCAACATTGATACAATATTGAATAGCGATCTCCCAACCGCACAAAAGGAGATGATAATAAAATACTCCGTCTATAACCACGTTGACGAAACCGGAAAAGTGATAAAGCTTTTCTCAGACGAGCAGAGCAAGTCGTTTAAAAAACGAAAAAAGAAGGGCGAGCGGATATACCTCACCTATGACGATGTGCTGTTTTTGATAAACGATACGATCCGCATCTATAATACCTATGACGAGGTAGTCTTGACCGATTTGACCGATCATACTACCCCCTTGAATATAAAGTTGTCAGAATCGGGCAACCAAACGATAAAAACATATCATGGCGACTTCTCGGAGTTCAATAAATACCGTGCAGATTATGAATACTATAAAATGACGCAAAATATCCTCGAGATATTGAATTACCGAATTTCCGTCTTGACGACCGAGTATCTCACCGCAAGAATAGTTGATAAATCAACGGATAACTTTTTTGTGTATCAGCTTACGTTTGATGACGATTACCTTCCCGAAAAAACCGTTCGTTATGATCGTATTCTGTTGATCGAAAAAGACGGTGAAACTCTTTCCTTGGAGGAAAAGAAAGAACAGATAGAGAAAAAGGCTAATAATCTCGATCCCTTTATTAGTTCTCCATACGTTGAAAAAGATAAAAACGAGGAAAGATTCTGTATTTTTCAACTTGATACCTATGTAGATTTGCGCAACGATATCTCATTTGAGATTCCCGAAAATGGTCAAGTGATAAAGCCTGAAGTGGTAATACCTGATGATTTAATATATAACTCCAAGTTATATCTTTATAATGGTTCAAAAGTAGCTCTCGGCGATCAGCAGAGCTCCCCAGAACGATGGGCAAAGCTTTGCTATCCAACCGAAGAGATCAGCGCAAAATACCCCTCTTGGGAGCTGAAACCGTCATATTTCGAAACGGACAAAGTCAATATCTCGCTGGGTAAAAAAGACGGGTACGGATATCAAACTATCGGTGAAATAACGCTCAACGAGAAAGAAGCTGTCGAAAGCCTCATCAAACTAATTGACCGTGAATTCGTAATAAATACTAAAACCGATGTAGACCCACTCTATATTCCGTGGGGCGAATACCTGTATAGTATATGTCTATTAAACGGTACGACGATATACCTTCCCGCTAACGAAGCGTTTGATACCTATGTCTCAATAGAATCTTCGATCGATGAGGATAAAGAAGCGATAAAATGCGAGTATAAAATAACGAAAGAGTTTTCCGAAAAAATACGCGAAATGTTAAATAGCGAGCTGGATGAGTTTTTGAAAAACGATATCGATTATCAAAACGTTCCCCAAAAAACGCTTGAAAAATTCGAAAATATCCCTTCGGAAAAATATATAAAATTCAATACACTTATTGCGAAGTATGAAAAAGAAACAAAAGGATATTGGACGCATAGCGACAACTATAAGTTGTTGTTGGATTCTACAAACAAGCTCATCGAATTGATGAAGACCGATAGCGACTATGCATTGTTGGCATTACGCCTCAGCTATAGCGGTTTTCCCGATAATATGTTTTTCATTCGAATGCTCGCGCTTGAAAATGAAAAATTGCAAAAATGGTGTGAAATGAATAACACACAAAACTATAGTGATATCAAACAAGAGCTTTCCGAGAACTTCGAGGAATATTTCAGATAAAAAAAGGAGCTGTTTTTTACAGCTCCTTTCAGTTTGCAGACAAAGTCTGCAAACTGAAGCA
>JAZRTU010000047.1:0-7023 GCA_045652185.1 Eubacteriales bacterium
ACCCCGACCTCGTTAAATTCGGAGTTTCGGCAAAGGTAACCGACCTTCTGACAGCAGAGGGAATCGACTACACACTTTTCTCTGACATAAAGCCCAATCCCACTATTGAAAACGTAAAGGCAGGAATTGATGCATATAAGACTTACGGTGCTGACTGTATCGTTGCTATCGGCGGTGGTTCTTCCATGGACACATCCAAAGCTATCGGTATTATTATCACCAACCCTGAATTTGCTGACGTTCGCTCGCTCGAAGGCGTTGCTCCTACAAAAAATCCTTGCGTTCCGATAATCGCCGTTCCGACTACTGCCGGTACTGCTGCTGAAGTTACTATCAACTACGTTATTACCGACGTTGAGAAAAAACGCAAATTCGTATGTGTTGACGTTCACGACATCCCCGTTGTTGCCGTTGTTGACCCCGACATGATGTCTACTATGCCCAAAGGTTTTACAGCTGCTACAGGTATGCATGCTTTGACACATGCTATCGAAGGTTATATTACTAAGGTTGCTTGGGAACTTTCCGATATGTTCCACATCAAAGCTATAGAGGTTATCGCAAGAAGCCTTCGAGGTGCTGTTAACAACACTCCCGAAGGAAGAGAAGGTATGGCTCTCGGTCAATATATTGCAGGCATGGGCTTCTCTAACGTTGGTCTTGGTGTTCACCACTCTATGGCACACACACTTTCCGCAAACTACGACACACCTCACGGTGCTGCTTGTGCTATTTTGCTTCCTACGGTTATGGCATACAATGCTGAATACACAGGAACAAAATACCGCGACATCGCTATCGCTATGGGTGTTAAAGGCGTTGAAAATATGACTCAAGAAGAATACCGTAAGGCTGCTGTTGATGCGGTTCGTCAACTCGCTGAAGACGTTGGTATTCCCACAACACTCAAAGGAATCGTTAAAGAAGAAGACGTTGATCAACTTTCTGAAGACGCATTCGCAGATGCTTGCCGTCCCGGTAACCCGAGAGAAACAAGCGTTGAAGATATTAAGGCTCTCTTTAGAAGTCTTATGTAATTTGATTTTTTAAAAAGGGGCTTTTTTGCCCCTTTTAAATTTTTTTATTACTATTTGTAACCTTTTCCTTTTGTTTCCTGTGTATATGAGTGAAAGGCCTTTTGAGAACAATGGAGGTGAGAATATGGACGATAAAATGATCGTTGATCTTTATTTTGACAGAGACGAAAAAGCCATTGAAGCTACCGAAGAGAAATACGGCAAATATTGCTTTACGGTTGCGTTCAATATCCTCAATTCCGAAGAGGATTCGAAAGAATGCGTCAATGACACGTATATCAATGCTTGGAACAGTATTCCGCCTCACAGACCCGAGGTTTTGAGAACGTTTCTCGGAAAGCTCACTCGTAACATCTCACTTAACCGATATGCAAGTGATCGTGCCAAAAAGCGCTTTTGCGGTGCTGATCTTGCTTATGAAGAGCTTGAAGAATATATCCCAGACGGAATCGAGGTTGCTGATGAAGTCGTTTTAAAAGACACTCTTGAACGATTTTTAGAGTCGCTCAAGGAGCGTGAAAGAATTATTTTTCTACGCAGATATTGGTATTTTTGCTCTATCAGAGAGATCTCCCTCTCGCTAAAAATGTCGGAGGGTAACGTTAAGGTGATACTTTTGCGCGCACGAGAAAAACTGCTCAAATTCTTGGAACAAGAGAAAGGATAAGGTTACAATGAAAAAAGACGAAAGATTTTTTCAAGCACTAAACGGAATTGGCGACAAGTATATACTCGAAGCCGATCCGACAAAGAAAAAAGGGTTCAATATAAAGAAATTCGCTATCTTGGCGGCTTGCTTTTGTTTGGTGTTTACAACACTTAATTTATGGCTGTTCTTACCTATTCGCAGTATTCCCGGGAACATTTCGATGTACCGCGACAGTGAATATTTTCCGCTTATTGAGAAATTAAATGATTACAACACGGGCGCACCGAAATACAATAACAACTTCGAGATGTTATACGATAAGCTTTCGGACTTGGGCGGCTTGAGGTTTAATGGAGTTAAAGGAGATTCATTTATTGAGAATGGTACAGTCGGTCGGGACGATATTGTTTTAGAGGAAGCTCCAAGCTACGGCGAAAACAATGGCGAGGTTGAAGACGTGACAGATAATCAAGTCGCCGGTGTTATCGAGACTGACATTATCAAAAGAAGCGACAAGTATATTTTCTATCTTTACGATGGTGTGTTGAATGTTTACGATATTGCAGGTAAAGAGTCAAAGGTCGTTTCTTCGTTCTCTTTTAACTCATTATTCAATGAAGATGATATGGCATATCATGATCTTACCGCAGCAGAGTTTTTCTTATCAAGTGACTATTCAACTGCCGTATTTATCGTTGATGCTTGGACAAAAACGCAAGAGCGAGCGTGCAGATACGCAAAGGTGTTTGCGCTTGATGTGAGCAATCCCGAGGAAAGCATTACTCTCAAAAATGAGTTTTCTATTACCGGTTCTTTTACAGATGCAAGATTTACTGACGGAAAGCTTTTGTTCATTAGTCAATTTTATGTACCTAAGAACGTTGATTTCGCGAAAGAAGAGGAATTTCTTCCTCAATACGATTGTGGGGATGGGTTTAGGAGCGTTGACTTAGGTGATATTATCGCACCCGAAAAGCTCACCTCATCGAGATATCAAGTCATTTCGCTTCTAGACATCAACACGCTTGAGTTTTATGATTGCACTGCCCTTCTCTCTTATTCGGACACTCTATACGTTTCCAAAAGTACTATCTATTTGACTCGCTTATTCAGTGATGTTGAAAAAGAAAAAAACATCGTTAAAACAACAAGCAAGACTGAAATTTGCGGCATTTCGTACTTAGATGGCGAATTAAAGGAAGTCGGCAGAGCTACTGTTAACGGAAGTCTCAAGGATCAATACAGTCTTGACGAATACGAGGGTATACTCAGGGTTGCTACTACGACGAACGTTAATTCCTACAAGGAGACTATATTGGGAAGAGATGATATTTTCATCGACGAAGTAGACATAGATTGGAAAAACACCATCAATGGTACTAACGCAAGTCTTTATTGCATTGATCTTTCTGACTGGTCTATCAGGGCGAAGGTTGAGAATTTCGCACCTTGGGGCGAAGATATTAAATCAGTTCGTTTTGACAAGGACACTGCTTACGTTTGTACAGCTGTTTTGGTTACCGATCCCGTATTCTTCTTTGATTTGAGTGATCTCGACAACATCACATATAAGGACACGGGTAATATTGAAGGATTTTCAACTTCACTCATTCAATTTGGCGACGGATTTTTACTCGGCATAGGCAGAGGCGGTAATGAAAACTTCAAAATAGAGATATATGAGGAAACCGAGGATGATGTCAATTCTGTATGCAAATACACCGCAAATGCAAGTTTCTCATCTGAATACAAGGCATATTTCATTGATCGTGAAAAGGGGCTTATCGGTCTTGGTTTGATCTATTATGATTCTACCACTACAGAAAAATACGTTTTATTCGGATTTGACGGATACGAGATACGCGAGGTATTAAGCGTTCCTCTGTTAGTTAATCTCAATTATGTTCGCGCCGTGCTTATAGACGATAATTTCTATATTTTCAACGGTAACGCATTAAACGTAGTTGAATACAAGTAAATACTAAAAATCAGAGAGATAGGGGATCCTATCTCTCTTGTTTTTATATTGATTTTTGATAAGCGAGGCGTTCATCACCGTTTTCAAGGTAAATCGTTCCACAGTGCTTAAAACCGCATTTTTCGAGCGTTCTTCGCATCGGGGTATTCTCTCGATGAGTATCTATTCTTAAATTTTTGACGCATTCCAGGCATTCTTCGAATACCTTGGCCGCAATTCCCTTTCCGTGGGATGATTTCGCAACGGCGATACGATGGATAACGCCATAGGGTTCGTCGTTGAGCCAATTTCCGTCATAGATCTTCAGATACGTTGGATCTGTTGCTATTTTGAAAAAATAGACACAAAGGATAGTTTCACCATCAGTGCAAACATATAAGTCGCCTGCTTTTATTGAGGATTCTGTAAGACTTTTTGACGGATAGCCGTTAGTCCACTGGTCTTTATTCCCGCTGTTTCGCATAAACTCACGAGCGTCGGAATAGATGGTCATTATTTCGTCAAGGTCTATTTGCTTCGCTTTTCGGAAGATAAGCTCGTTCATTTACCTAATACCTCGGACACGGTTTTTCTTATTACATCAAGAAGTGATTCGTCTGATTTTTTATCACCTATTATCGGAACAAAGGTATCTTTCGTTGGATCGATCCCAAATATGACGGCGCACCACGTTAATGCGGCGGCATATCTTCCATAGTCAAGCGAAAGGTGAAATCCGTCTCTTGTTAACGCAACTCCGTTATCTTTCAATGAAAACTCGGATGTTGTTGTTCTTAATCTATTTATTACTTCGCCAACGGGGATCAATTCTGCATTGATCGAATTTGCCGCAGAAAGGTAACATTCGCTGAGTTTTTGGTGCATTAGCTCGAAGCTATTATTATAGTGTTCAAAAGCAGCGAAAACAAATGTTGGTTCATACGCCCAAGTTTGATGTATATAGAATTTTGCGGTAGGTTGTAACATACGAACGAAACTGCTCAACTCATTCAGATATGGTTGATACGTTTCAGCTCTGCCCGATGCGCCGCTTTGTTGTTGGAAGGTTATTATATCCCATTTTTCGTTTTGGAGCGCTTCTTTCAAGCTGATCTTCCCTATGGGCGTTGCTTTGATCTCGTTATCATAATGGGCTTCTTCACCATTCATAAGACGATGGTGTGTTTCGAGAGAACAGCCGCCTATGTAGAGGTTAACGTTGTGAAGGTCAATTCCATTTTTCTTCGCAACGTCATTGAGCCATCTATGTGCATCTTGGGAAAAACTATTTCCTATACTTAAAAGTTTCATAATTTACCTCGATCAAGAAATTTATTTATTAATGGATATATTTGTTTTTGGAGTTCGGGGATAGAATCACGGTTTGTCCAACTTGACCAATAAGTATAGCCACCAAGCGTTAATGAACGCGGAGTTGCCATATAACCGTAATATCCGTTACATTGGTCAAGAGGGATAGTTTTTGAGCCTGTAAAGGTGGAACGCAACCAAGTTGTCATCTCAACGAGGCTTTCTCCGGGTACACCGACGAAAAGATAGTCTCCAAATCGAATACACGGGATATCGACCTCAACTTCTTTATTTTCCAACACATCATCGGTAAAACCGTTAGTTTCCCAAGCCATCATACGTTCATAAAGCGCTTTATAATAATCGTCGATGATACGCTTCATTTCGTGAGGTTGTTTCGAAGGATCGTTTAATGCGGTTTCATATATTTTTCTTGCTATATTGGCACGTTCGATATGACCTTCATCTGCTTCTTTTCGTGAATTCGGCAAATCGGATCTTATTGGCAATTTCACCTTAAAGGTTTCGGTTTTTATAAGATCGGTATTTTCGACAACACGTTTATTCTCTTTAAATGAGGTTATCAGTTTTTCGGCGAAAAGGTTTCCGATGCGACGACATTCTTTGTCGCTCGCTTCAAAATCGTCTATTCCGTCATAGCCTTTTTTCGTTGTGAGGTCGCCGCACGGACCGTTGAGATATATGCTTTCACCGCCAAATTCGGATTCAAGTCGCTCCGAGAGGTAACCGGGCCAATCGAAATCGTAGTGATACATTTCAGCTTTGCCGGACACAGGACGAAGTTCGAAAAGAACGGCCACATCAGGATGAGCAGCGAAACGCGACATCGTTCCGATGACATTTCCTTTTATGTCGCGAAAAACAAAAAGATATGCAAGCGGGTCGTTTTGGTTATCGAAATATATGGGGTTATCGAGTGCCTTCAATTTTGGACGATAATCCATCAAAAGCATTATTCTATCATCGGTAGCATAGGGCTTTCCTACTTCATCAAATCTCATGCCTGTCCATACCGTGACACCACCCAACCCTTCGACATACTGTTCGCGGTTGAAAGAACATTCCGTTCCGAAATATGCTTCGCTGACCTCAAGCGTAAACGGGACAGCTTTTTTTATCATTTCTTTTACGATCGGAACAGCGCGATCGATTATTTTATCCATAGCATCGTTCATATCGAGTGAATACGGTGCGGCATGGATCTGAAGTTCGTGGAAGATTATACTTTTTTCGGGGATATTACAGGCTGAAGATATTGCTTTTATAAAGCGATGGGTATCACTCGCCCATGTTCCGAGTGTATCGAAGGCACAGATGAGGAATTTTTCTTCTTCGTTTTCAACATACATCATACGGCAATATAGCTCGGTAGCCCACTGCCACACTTCCTTAAACGTACCTTTTAACGAAAATTTGCTAAAGCTACATTTTGACATTACTATTCCCTCTCGCTTTTATTGAAAACATATTTATCGAGGCGGTCAAACGCTTCTTTCACACGCGATAGCGGGAGTGCAAGGTTTAGTCGAATATGACAGGGTCCGCCGAATGCTCGTCCGTCCTGCCAAATAACACCGACCTCTACACCTGCGCGTTGAACTTCTTCTATCGTTTTATTATGTTTTTCGCACCATTTTGTACAATCAAGGAAGATCATATACGTTCCCTCGGGTTTCGAAAATTCGACACCATCAAAGTTATTCTTTATATAATTACAAGCATAGTCGTTATTTTCGCCGAGAACAGTCGTAAGCTCATCTACCCACTCAGCGCCATCTTTTTCATATGCACCGATAAGAGCGTGCATTGATAGGACGTTCATTTCATTGTAGTGTGGGAGCGATGACTCTTTATCAAGTCGATCACGAAGGAGGTCATTATAGACGATATGGTAGCTTCCGACAAGTCCTGCAAGGTTGAATGTTTTCGAAGGAGCGTAGAATGCTATAGTTCTATTTTTAGCATCCTCGGAGATCGACTGTGTTGGGATATGTTTATTATTATACAAGATGAGATCTGACCATATTTCATCAGAGATAACAAACACA
>JAZRTU010000048.1:0-7897 GCA_045652185.1 Eubacteriales bacterium
ACCATGCTTTTCCTCAAAATGCGCCTTTGCTCTTACTTTTATATGACCTTTACCCGTCATATATGCTTCATATATTCCCGACGTACCGTAGATCGTGCCATACGTTGGGAAATCGGGGCCCTTAACAAACTGCATCAGATCTTGGATAGTACAATCGGGGTTATCTATTTGGTAATTGACCGCATCGATAACCTCGCATAAATTGTGAGGCGGCACGTTCGTTGCCATACCTACTGCGATACCGACGGATCCGTTAACGAGCAGGTTCGGGAATCTTGACGGCAAATACGACGGCTCTTCGAGCTTGTTATCAAAGTTCGGTACGAAATCAACGACACGTTTATCGATATCTCTCAACATCAAATCTGCCATCTTCGCCATTCTCGCCTCGGTGTAACGGTATGCAGCCGCACCGTCACCGTCGATATTACCGAAGTTACCCTTACCTTCAACAAGCGGGTATCTCAACGAGAATGGTTGCGCAAGACGAACCATCGAGTCGTAAACCGCGGCGTCGCCGTGCGGGTGATAGTTACCGAGCACGATACCAACGGTTGTCGCCGATTTGCGGAACGGTCTGTCATATGTGAGCTTGTCCTTATACATCGCATAAAGAATACGGCGGTGAACAGGCTTTAATCCGTCTCGAACGTCGGGCAACGCACGCGAAACTATAACACTCATCGCATAGTTTATATATGAGGTCTTCACCTCTTTCTCAATCTCTATCTCGACGATATCTTGATTTTCATGGTGTTTATATTCGTTATCCATTTATTTCTCCTAAATACTGTTTTTAAGTTTTCCACTTAAAAAAGTCTTTTATTTAAAGGGTTTATTTGATTTTTGACTTAGTTATCCACATACTTTTCAACAAAATGTTGATAATTCTTTTTTCCGAGACAAACTTTTTTTCGTTTCCGAGACAAACTTTTTTTCGAAAAAGTTTTTCTCGGGCTCTTTTCAAAAAACTTTATATTTCGTGTTGCTTTTGTTATTATTTATATCTTTGACGATTAAAGGAAACCTTTTATAGAAGTATTCCTTTAGAACCTTTCGGCGGCTTTGCATTTCTTTTTTACAAGAGGATGCATTTTTGCTTTGTTTCTTTTCTTCGTAATTGCTTCTCGCATCCTCTTGTAAAAAAGCAATTTAAAATCTTTGAAAAGTTTCCAAAGAAAAACTTTCTATAGAAAGTTTGTCTTTGGTCGCCGAAGGCATATATAAATAATCACACAAGGCAATCAGATATCGAGGTTAGAAACGTAACGCGCGTTAGTTTCGATAAACTCACGTCTTGGCTCAACTTTATCGCCCATGAGTATTGAGAATATAGCGTCTGCTTCAACTGCATCTGTTATCGACACGCGTTTGAGTATACGGCGTTCGGGGTCCATTGTTGTTTCCCAGAGCTGTTCGGCATCCATCTCACCGAGACCTTTATAACGCTCTGCAACTGTGTTATCGCCGAGCTCTTTGATCTTCTCGTCGCGTTCCTCGTCGCTGAACGCATAGCGGAACTGTTTACCCTTTGTTATCTTATAAAGCGGCGGCTGCGCAGCGTAGATATGTCCGCCCTCGATAAGCGGGCGCATATGTCTGAAGAAGAACGTCAGGAGCAATGTTTTGATATGCTCACCGTCAACGTCGGCATCGGCCATAATTATTATTTTTCCGTAACGAAGCTTTGTAATATCGAACTCGCTTCCGATACCTGTTCCGAGCGCAAGTATGATCGGAACGATAGCGGGCGAGGAATATATTCTGTCAAGACGCGCTTTCTCAACATTGAGTATCTTACCGCGGAGTGGTAAGATCGCTTGGAACTTACTGTCACGTCCGTCTTTCGCTGTACCGCCCGCGGAGTCTCCCTCTACGAGATAGAGCTCTGTGAACTCAGCTCTGCGCTCGTTACAGTCGGCGAGCTTACTCGGCAGCGGTGACGAGTCGAGCAACCCTTTTCTTCGCGTTGTTTCTCTCGCTTTTTTAGCCGCTTCACGCGCTCTTGCGGCGGTGATCGCTTTTTCGAGGATAATTCTTGCTGTGTTCGGGTTTTCCTCTAAATATTCAGCGAGCTTTTCGCTAACGAGCGAATCGACGAGCGAACGTATCTCACTGTTACCGAGCTTCGCTTTCGTCTGGCTTTCAAACTGCGCGTTCTCGAGCTTTACGCTTACTACCGCAGTCAACCCCTCGCGGCTGTCCTCGCTCGTGAGCTTTTCGTCGTCTTTCAATATTTTATTTTTCTTACCGTAGTTATTAAGCACCCTTGTGAGCGCCATCTTGAACCCTATCTCGTGCGTACCGCCGTCGATGGTATTCATATTGTTCGCGAACGTCAATATCTGTTCGTTATAAGACTCGTTGTACTGCATCGCAACCTCGGCGATCGACGTTCCCTTTGAGCCTTTGAGGTATATAACGTCGTTATGCAGCGGATCGTCAGCTTTTAGCCCGTTCATATATTCGACGAACGATCTGATACCGCCTTCATAACAAAACTCCTCATAATAATGCTCTTCCCCACGATCGTCCTCAAGCGTTATCTTTATTCCGCCGTTAAGGAACGACTGCTCACGAAGTCGCTTCTTTACTGTATCTCTATCAAACGTTGTGACCTCAAATATAGTGTCATCAGGCCAGAACTTCACCGTCAATCCGTGATCGTCCGTTGCGCCAAGCTCACAAAAAGGCTCAACAACTGCGCCTTTTTCAAACGCGATCGAATACGCCTTACCTTCGTGGCAGTTATGTACCTCGACACGTTTTGAGAGCGCGTTCACTACCGACGCGCCAACACCGTGCAGACCGCCGGCGATCTGATAACCGCCGCCGCCGAATTTACCGCCCGCGTGCAATACGGTAAAAATGACCTCAAGCGTAGGAAGCCCCATTTTCGGGTGGATACCCGACGGCACACCACGTCCGTTATCGCGTACAACAACGCTTTTGTCGGCACAGATCTTCACGTTTATCTCGTTACAATGACCTGCAAGCGCCTCGTCGATAGAGTTATCGACTATTTCATATATCAGATGGTGAAGTCCTTTTTCGGATGTTGTACCGATATACATACCGGGACGTTTTCTTACTGCTTCAAGCCCTTCGAGGACTTGTATTTGACTATCACCATATTCTCCTTCTACTTTTGTTATCAATTCGTTTTGATCCATTTACTTTCTCCTTTAGCGAGACAAACTTTTTTTCGAAAAAGTTTTTCTCGGACTCTTTATTCGAAAAACCTTTTTTTTTCGAAAAAAGGTTTTTCGAGCTTTTCCAAAAAAACTTTATATTCCGTGTTGTTTAGGTGGAATTTGAAGCTTTTTGTGGGTTTTTTGATTTATATTACTATATTAATTATTTTAAAGGATTTCGCCCGCTTGCGAGCGTGCGCCTCAAGGCTCTGCCTTAAGAATCCGCGATTTTTTGAAAAAAATCGAGTAAAACTTTTGCTTTTGGTGTAGTTTGTATCTTTGATGGTTAAAGAGAGCCTTTGAGAAGCTTCTTTAGTGACTCCCAAGTCTCTTTAACTTCTTTTTTTCCAAAGGGGACTTTTTTGCCAAGCTCTTACTTTTTTAATACGCTTCTTGTCCCCTTTGGGAAAAAAGCAATTAAAAAGTTTTGAGGGTTTCCAAAGGGAAGTTTTTCAAAAGTTCCCTTTGGCCGTCGGAGACACAAACCACGCCACCGCCAACACCAACAGCTCAGCGGTTTTTGAAGCTTTTGACGGCGGTAGGTGAGAGGTAGGTAACGTCGTCGGTGACGACGAAGCATTTAGGAAGGTCGTGGCTGATATTTTCGACCTTATTTTCATTTTGTATCTCACGCAAGAACTCTTTTGTTATCGCCGACTGTGTTGTCGATTCCATATCGAATATCCCGATAAGAGATTTTTTTCGTATATTTTTGTTATTTCCGATATGAAGATACATATTATATCGTTTCCTCAGCTATATTTTTCGGTATTTACCGTTTTCAACGTATATTTTATTGTTACATTTATATTGTGTCGTGTTCATTGAGCAGTCGGTTATTATCACCTGCTTGCCCTTCAGCTTTTCGAGCACGTACCCTTTTCGTCTGTCGTCAAGCTCGCTCAATACGTCGTCAAGCAAGAATACGGGATATTCACCCGTTATCTTTCTGCTCATCTCACCTTCGGCTAACTTTAAAGCCAACACAGACGAACGTTGTTGCCCTTGTGAGCCGAAGCTTCGCGCATCCTTTGAGTTGATATTGATTATAAAATCGTCCTTGTGCGCGCCGTATAAAGTGAACCCACGTTCTTTTTCCGACTCTTTTTTCGATTCATATAGCTCCATATAGCTATTTTTCAGCTCGGTTATCGTGTCTCCGCTCGCTTGAGTCTTGTATTCACAATCAAAGCTTTCGCGATTAGTCGCCATCTCGTCATAGATAAGCTTTGAAAACGGCATTATTTTTTCAAAATAATCTTTTCGTCTTATCGTTATCCGCGCGCTTATCTCAGATAGCTTTTCGTTGTAGATATCAAGCAGCGAATCGTCACTCATATTTCGAAGCATTGCGTTTTTTTGAAGAAGTATTCTGTTGAACTCACTGAGTTCTCCAATGTATACGGGATATGATTGACATATCGCTATATCAAGATATCGCCGCCGCTCCTCAGGTCCGCCTTTGACGAGGTTGAGATGGTCGGGCGAGAAGATAACACTTCTGAATTGACCGAAATACCCCGAAAGCCGCGTCATCTCGATTCCGTTGCGATATATACGTTTCTTCTCTTTTTTCGAAAGCCTCACCGCAAGCTCGCTTTTCCCGCTTCTGTTTTGAAAAGCGATCCCTATCCGACATTCATTTTCGCCAAATCGGATCATCTCGCGTTCTTTGCTCCCGCGGAACGATTTTCCTGCCGCAAAAAAGAATATAGCCTCGAGCACGTTCGTTTTTCCTGCGCCGTTATCTCCGTATATCAGATTCATCCCATCGGTAAAATCCAGTTTTGCGGTATCGTTGTTACGGAATAGGTGAAACTCGGCACTTTTTAACAGCATTTCGTTTTTCCTTTCCGTACTTTTTTATATATTAGTCTTTAAGTCTGCAAGGTAAAACGAGATATACGAACGAGCCGTCGTCTCTCGGTGTCGCGCTCTTTATCACCATACTCATAAGCGGTGAGCTGAGCTCCGCAATTATCTTATCCTCCTTACACGCTCTTAAAGCGTCAAGAAGATATCTGTTGTTGAACCCTATCTCAAGATCAGGTCCTTCTTTTTCTATGTCTATCATGTCGTTAACACGTCCGTATTGAGTTGAACACGATACCATTAACGTATTACCCATAAATTCGCATTTGATCGGTGTTTTTAATTTTTCATCAACGATGAGCGATGCGCGTTCAACGCAGTTTATAAACGGGATCGTTTCGATACGCGCGTATATCTTATTTTGCGCGGGGATAACGCGCTTGTAGTCTAAATATTCACCGTCGAGTAAACGAGTGAATAAAAGTTTGTTTTCAAATACGAACACGATATATTTTTTAGTTACCTCTACTCTGACGTCCTCGTCATCGTTTTCAAGAAGACGTATAAGATCGCCAAGCGCGCGTCCGGGAATAACCATTTGGAAATTTTCGTCGTTATTCTTTATCGCAAAGTTTTCTTCACGCATCGCAAGACGTGTGTTATCAAGCGCAACGACAGTCAATTTCGTTTCTTCTATTTTAAAAAGCTCACCACAAAGTATCGGTCTTGCATCGGTTTGAGCTACCGCAAAGATAGTCGATTGAATAATATCCTTGAGTGTTTTTTGGTTTATATCGAAGCTGCGGTCATTTCCAAGCTCGGGGAGGCTCGGGAACGATTCGGATGAAAGCCCGTGGATCTTGAATTGGGATTGTCCGCCCGTTATTTCAACTATATTTTTATTATCTGCCTTAAACTCTACCTCGCAATCGGGGAGGTTGCGAACGATAGCGACTGTTTTTTGAGCATTCATTACTATTGAGCCGTCTTCACCGTCGATAATTTTGCCGAATGTTTTAATTCCTTTTTCAAGGTCATATCCGCAAACGGAGATATCTTCACCTTCGACCGTGATGAGTAATCCCTCAAGCGCGGGCAACGTATTTTTGTTTGAGCTTGCCGCCGCAGCCGGAACGAGAAGCTCGAGAAGGTCTTTTTTATCAATTACAAATCTCATTTAAGTCTCTCCTTAGTTCAGTGATCTTTCAAAACAAAAAAACACAAGAATATTTTTATATATATAAATTAGTAGTAATAGTAGTAGAGTGGTGGAAAATGTTGATAAGTCCGAAAAGCCTTGCGGCGAACGGAAAAATCGAGAAAAGTTATTTTAATTCTGTTGTTGATAAAACTTTTGTAACTTTTTGAAACTTTTTATGTTTTCAACAGAGTTATAAACCGGTCAAATTTTTTGTTGATATGTGGATTATTTTTTGAGGTTATCAACTTTTCAACATTTATCCGAGAGAGCGGATATCTTCGTTTATATCCTCGATCTCGTGCGCAAACTCTGCGCTGGAGCGTATCTCTTTTTCAATGTTTGAGAGTGAGTTAACGATAGTTGAGTGATCGCGGTTGAACATACGTCCTATCGCAACGAGTGTCATATCTGTGAGAGTTTTTATTAAATATATAGATACGTTTCTCGCTTTTACTATCTCGCTGTTGCGTTTTTTTGAGAAAAGCTCGTCGCGGTCTATTTGATATTTGTTGGATACGGCGGATAATACCTTGTCCACGGTAACGCTTGTCGGCTCGCCGCCGGACATAACGTCGGATAATATATCCTTCGCAAGCTCAAGTGTTATCGGTACCTTGTTGATGAAGTTGAACGCGCTGAGCTTTTTAACTGCGCCTTCAAGCTGACGAACGTTGCTTCTGATCGATTCTGCAAGGAACGTTACAACGTCTTGAGGAAGGTCTATTCCGATTATAGTCGCCTTTCGCTTTAATATCGCTGCGCGAAGCTCGTAATCGGGCGGCGCAACGTCGGTTATTAGTCCGCTTTCAAATCTCGTCTTTATACGGTCATCGAGATATTGAATATCCTTCGGAGGACGGTCAGAGGTAAGAATTATCTGTTTGTTTTGCTCATATAATGCGTTGAACGTATGGAAAAACTCTTCTTGAGTTGAGTTTTTACCCGCAATAAACTGAACGTCGTCAACGAGAAGCATATCACAGTTGCGGTATTTTTCACGGAAGATGATCGGTTTTTTCTCTGCAATAGCATCAACGAGCTGGTTTGTGAAATCCTCACCCTTTACATATACTATTTTGAGGTTTGGACGGAGTCTTTTCGCTTCGTTTTGGATAGCGAAAAGAAGATGAGTTTTTCCGAGTCCCGACGGCCCATGAATGAAAAGCGGGTTATATGCTCTCGCGGGCGTTTTCGCAACGGCAAGACATGCGGCGTGGGTGAATTTGTTGGACGAGCCTATAACGAAGTTGTCAAATGTGTATTCATAGTTGATGTTGTATTTTTCAAGCTCCTTTTGGCTCGGCGCGTGAGGTTCGTTATAGAAAAAGTCCTCGAGCTCCTCTGCACCCTCAACGTAGAACGATATGTTTATCGGAAACCCAAGACATTCTTCAAGCAGCTGCTTTAACTCGTCTTTATATTTGTTTTCGATTATTTTCATTTTGTGTTCGTTATCTACCGATATGTATGCGTTGTTTTCGTCAAGATGTGTGAGATTCATTTTGCGAAACCATAATTTCATAACGATATCGGTATAACGACCGGCAAGAGTTTCAAGCACAGTCTCCCAGATCTGTTTGATAAAATCCATTTCGTTAATATTTCCCTTTCTTTATACTTCTTAATTAAATATCAAAAAACCAAGTTATTGTTTAAAATTCAGAGTGGAAAATTTTTTCTTCATTATATT
>JAZRTU010000049.1:0-1890 GCA_045652185.1 Eubacteriales bacterium
CCTTGCTTTAACCTGCTTATAAATAATCGGCGCAAAATCGGTGCGAGCCAGCTATCTATGGTGCCGTGCATCGTATTTCGCAAGCTTCTGCATCGCTTTTGCTTTCGCCGATTCAAGTCGTGCCATTTCAAGCTGCTTTTCGTAATACCGCTCCACAACATCACGGATCGGCAGGATCGTATAGCACAGACTTCCGTTGTGAACGCGACCGTCCTTAGTGTTGACCTTGGTCGGCTCGGTGAAGATCAGCCCCTTCTTTTCAAGACCTTGAACGTACTTCTTCACGCTGTTTTTACTTCGGCCGATGGCTTCACAGATCGTCGCGTAGCTGGGATGACACTTAAAGGTTTTTCTGTCCTCGCAACGCATCAGAAACGTGTACACCAAGATCTCGCCGTCGGTCAGCCCGAGACTGAAGATCTCATTCGGCACGGGAAAGAAGTTCTGCATTTTTTGTTTCTGAAAATACATCGCTTCACCTCACGCGACAACTTTAACTTTTATTTCGCATTCGATCAGAATGCTCTCACCTCTCATCACCTTATGAAACAATTCCAGTGCGTTCGCAAGCACTACAGTTAAAAACAAGTGATAAGCTAATTGCCCGACGCTTGTTCCTCCGCTTTCTTTCCAACGCCTGATCGCATCGTCAAGCTCTTCGGGCATCATTTTGTTAAGCATCATGTTGCGAATCATATCTTGCGAGTATACATGTCCGCAGCATTCAACATTGTCTGCA
Organism: Eubacteriales bacterium; assembly: GCA_045652185.1. Classification (GTDB taxonomy): domain Bacteria; phylum Bacillota; class Clostridia; order Oscillospirales; family CAG-382; genus UMGS1307. The sequence continues at coordinate 740 of JAZRTU010000049.1, forward strand.
TTCCACAGCATCAGCATTGCTTCGAGCGCTTTTTGCTTGATTTCGATGTTCTCGTATTTTCTGTCCTTGTGAAAATAGCAGTCCTTGAGTTCTTTTACAAATCTGATCTCAGAAATATTTTTCATCTCTTCCCTCCTTTGGTGTTCTCATTCACCCAGACCAAAAATTTGTCCTTGGGAACGACTAACCGTTTCCCGATACGGATCGTCGGAAAATCCTTCTCGTGCATCAGCTCGTAGCAGGACGAGATTGCAATGCCGAGAATATCTGCGAGCTCCTGCGCGTTGATGAAGTACGGAAGCTCCTCGAACGTTTTGATGTTTGATTTTTTCATAATAAAAAACTCCTTTCTTTGTTTATTGCAAGCCAAATGTTGAACCGTGATGTCAGTCAATCATTACTATCACCCCTTCTTGATTTGAAAAAAGATTCTCTAAGTAGTAGCCAGCGAGAACGTCATTTTTACAACTCCTCACTTTATATTTCACACTAACTCGGAATTTGGACGAAACAAAAATCCCCCCCTCATCCTTTATTGCTGACTTTTTTGCGATTTGAGCACCACATTTTTGACGAATTTACAATTTGTTTACCGAAGAACCCTCTATCCTCTATTGGGCATTTTTTGAGGCTTTAACAACTGCATTTTCGAGTTTTTATATTTGTACACCTGAAAATGACAACTAAAAAAGGGCATGACTATACCACTGAAAAATCAGTGTATGTCATGCCCTATCTCGATGGTCAGTGTTCTCACCCGAGCTTGTGGGTGGATATAAGCTCTTTTCCGGCTTGCTATACTGATCGATGATCAGCGTGTCCGGCGGATGGATGCTATGTACGATACATAAAGCTATTGAATTGTCTTTTGAGTTTCCTCGACAGTATTATATCAAATATGTGCCGAGAAATATGTTGAAGTATGTAGGCTGAAGGAAAATTTTTACTGCTTCAAACCCTGTGAGCATATTATACACGAACGGTTTAGCGTTTTCAATAGGGTTTTATGAAGTCGCAAAAAGGTGGGCGTATTTGCGCCCACCTTTTGAACCTCAGAAGTGTTTTCCTTCGCCTGGGCGGTCCTCACCTTCGCCGATGTAGTCCTCTACCGGTCGGTCGTCAATCTCAGTCGGCGTGTCATTCTCGAAGGG
>JAZRTU010000050.1:0-4153 GCA_045652185.1 Eubacteriales bacterium
TTTTTATTACGCTTCTCCGCCCGTTTGGGCGGAGAAGGATTTTAAGTTAGAATAAGATTATTAAAAATTGCGATACGAGAACGACAGCGATGAGTGCTATCGGGTACGTTGCTGCATAAGCAGCTGCAACGTCTTCTGTTCCCGCAACACCGATAAGTGTTCCGAGAGCAGGGGTACTTGTCATACCACCTGTAATTGAACCCAAATTGTTGAGAAGGCTGAGCTTCAAAACATATTTTGCGAACAAATATCCAACTATAAGCGGCACGATAGTCATAATGATGCCGTAAACAAAATACATTACGTCGAAGTTTTCTACGAATTCCGCGCCACCGGGAATACCTGCACCAACCAAGAACAACACAAGTCCGAGTTCACGGAAGAGCTTGAGTGTGCTCGATGTAGGCATAATATTGACCTTACCGATGCGAGAGAAGTGACCCATAACAAGACTGACGAGCAAGCATCCGCCGGTTGTTGTGAGCGAGAAACAAGTTCCGCTGAGTCCGTCGCCCGAAAGCGGGATCTTTATCTGACCGATAACAGTACCGAGTATAGCTGCAAGTGAGAATGCCGCAATACCCATATGGTCGATCTCAAAAAGCTTACCTTCAAATGTTTTCTTTTCGCCTTCATCTTTTACGACAAGCTTTGCGCGTTCTACTTCCATATTAGCCTTTGTGAGCTTGGGGATAAGTTGAACGAAAAGCACCACGCCGATAACACCGAAGATATATGCAATTCCGTGGCCAACCGAAACGAGAGCTTGGTATTGCTCTGCAACAGTTGCCTTGGCTGCGGAAAACGCGGGTGTCGAGGTGAGCGAACCGGAAAGAAGACCGACTATCATCGCTACAAATCCGTCTTGATCTTCGATAGTTCCACCGTAACCGATAACCTCGCCCAAACCGATACATCCTGCTGCGGAAAGTCCGCCTGCGAGGATGATTATTAATCCAAGCAATACGTAGGATTTAAAATTTCTTTTGAAGTTACCGAAGAATTTTGGACCTGCAATAAATCCAACGGACGTTACAAAAAGAACAAGTCCGAGGCTTTCTATCAAAGCCAAACCACTCGAAAAATCGAACGGCTTTGATGATGCAAAAAACGTAAGTCCGCCGGCGTTTACGGTGAAGCAAAGTGCTCCAACAAGAAGTGCGATGATAAATACACCCGCGTCGCCAAGTGAAATGCCTTTAACGGTAACTCTGCCGAGGACGTAACCGCCCATCAAAACAGCGAATACCACAAAAAGCAATGTTGATATATTACTAATGGAGATAACTCCGCCAAATAAGCTCATTTTATGATGTTTCCTTTCTCTTTAGAGGCTGTGCCGAGATTATTTGTTTCTGTAATCGGGCAAAAGCATCGGAGAAACAGCATCGGAGCAATATTCCTTAGCTTCTTCTGCAAAGTTATCAACGTGCTTGAGTGTGAGAGCGCCAACAGTTGTATTTTTAGCAGCTGCCGCAGCACTTTTACCTGCGTTTCTACCGAATACAATTATATCGAGCAAGGAGTTACCCATAAGTCTGTTACGTCCGTGGATACCGCCAACTACCTCGCCTGCAGCGAAGAGGTTTTTGATATTTGTTGTCATACAGTCTGCCGTGATATCAAGACCACCGTTTTGGTAGTGAAGAGTCGGGTAAATAAGGATCGGCTCTTTTCTGATATCGATTCCGTATTTTTCGAACATACGAAGCATTGCGGGGATACGTTTTTCAATAGTACCTTCGCCACCCTTCATTTCGATCATCGGAGTGTCGAGCCATACGCCTTTTCCGCTTCCTGTGTCAACACCGTTGTTTCTGTCGGAGCATTCACGAATGATGGATGCTGCAGAAACGTCACGTGTTTCGAGGGGGTGCATAAATGCTTCACCGTTAACGTTGATGAGCTTTGCACCGAGAGAACGTACTTTTTCCGTTACAAGCGCACCGAAGATCTGTTCGGGGAATGCCGCGCCTGTCGGGTGATATTGAAGTGTATCAGCATAAAGAAGCTTTGCGCCTGCACGGTATGCGATAACAAGGCCGTCAGCCGTTGCGCCATAGTGGTTAGATGTCGGGAAACCTTGGTAGTGCATTCTTCCTGCGCCACCTGTTGCGATGATGACTGTTTTCGCACGAGCGATGAGGATCTCTTCTGTTTCCATATTGAGAAGAACTGCGCCTGCCGCATTGCCGTTTTCGTCGAGGATGAGTTCGATCGCAGCAGTAAAGTCAACAACGGGGATATTTCTGTTGAATACTTCGTCACGAAGTGTTCTCATGATCTCAGCACCGGAGTAGTCCTTCGCTGCGTGCATACGCTTTCTCGAAGTACCGCCGCCGTGTGTCGTTACCATTGTGCCGTCTTCTGTTTTATCGAATTCAACGCCGAGGTCGTTGAGCCATTTGATAGCTTCGGGAGCTTCGTTAACCAAAGTATAAAGAAGCTCGGGTTTTGCCGCGAAGTGACCGCCGCCAAAAGCATCAAGGTAGTGGATAGCGGGAGAGTCATTGGGTTTATCAGCCGCTTGGATACCGCCTTCAGCCATCATTGTGTTAGCGTCACCGATACGGAGCTTTGTAACGATCATAACGTTAGCGCCTGCTTCATGTGCTTCGATTGCAGCACTCGAACCTGCTCCGCCGCCGCCGATAACGAGAACGTCAACGTCGTAATCTACTTTTGAAAGGTCGATATCAGCAGTATTGATTCTGCTTTTACCTTGCAAAAGTGCAGCGAGTTCGGTCGGAACTTTTTCACCCTTGTTGGGACCAACGGAGAGAACACGGAATTCGTCTGTTTTATAGTCGGGGTGATACGTTTTGAGGAGTGTTTCTTTTTCTTCAGCAGTCATACGTCTGGGCTCAAGCTCAGCGTTAGCGACTCTGTTTGCTTCGACCTTTTTTATTGATTCAAGCATTTCCTTTGTATACATTGTCATTCTCCTCCTTATTTCTCGATCTCACGGTTGTTGTAGAGCTCTTTCATCTCGGAAACGGGCTTTTGCATCAAGTTTTCGAGAAGCTCTTGGAATGTGCCGTCTTTTATCTCTTGTACTCTTGCTTCGAGGTGTTCAGACTTCGGAGCGAGGTATTTTCCGTTAAGACGTCTTGCAAGAAGACCTACTTGCGGATGAGAGATACCTGCGGGGCAACGTGATGAGCAAACGCCGCACATTACGCAGTCGAAGGACTCTTCAGCGCATTTTTCATACTCGCCTCTTTGCGCGTATGCGATGTATTGCATTACGTTAAGACCTTGAGTACAGCTCTTTGTACAAGCGTTGCATCCGATACAGCTATAAATTTCGGGGTAGAGCTGCATCATAATTTGCTCTGTGGGTTTTATTTCGTTGATATCATAAACTTGCTTTACAAGCGGGAAGAACGGGAGAGTTGCTACATACATATTCTCCTCGACCTTTGTTTGACAAGCGAGGCACACTTTGAGCTCTCTGTCACCCTTAATTCTATATACTGTTGCACATGCGCCGCAAAATCCGTTTCTGCATCCGCATCCGCGTACAAGACTATAACCCGCATATTCCATTGCGCGCATTATCGTCAAGTTGGAGGGAACGGAATATTTCTTTCCGAACAAAAATACATTTACCATTTCTGCCATTGTTTTATACTCTCTTATGTCGAAATGACGATATAAGTTCCTTTCTTCGTTTTAATCAATATTCGTTGGGGAGCTCGTCGAGCTCATCGCATCTGAACACAGGGCCGTCTTTACATACGTATTTCGAGCCGATGTTGCAACGACCGCATTTGCCGACGCCGCATTTCATTTTAAGCTCCATTGTTGTGAACACTTGTGTTTTGTCAAAGCCAAGCTCACTAAGTCCTGCGAGTGTGAATTTGATCATTATAGGAGGTCCACAGATGATTACCGTTTTGTTCGTATCAAATCCGAGCTCTTTTACAAAGTTCGGTACGAATCCAACGTGTCCGTCCCAGCCTTCTTGTTCACGGTCGATCGTGAGGTGAACGTTTACGCCCTCCTCAACACACCATTCATTAATGATCTCCTTATAGTCAACGAGGTCGTCCATGCTTCTTGAACCGTATACTATATCGATAGTACCGTAGTTCTCACGATAGTGACGAACGTAGTTGATAACGGAACGAAGCGGTGCAAGACCGATACC
>JAZRTU010000051.1:0-2746 GCA_045652185.1 Eubacteriales bacterium
GTCGGTTGCGATATGATATAAATCCCCTTCACGCCCCGCAGGGCATATCGCATCGAAGATATATCGCACGCGATAGCGTATATCGCAAATCCCGTAAGGGATTTATATCGCTGCGTAGTGTCCTTAAGGGCACTACGCATATTTGCAACGATTTTTTATTATCTTATTTTTTAGGAAATCTGAACACCGTAATACTATCGTATTTCTCACCTTTGCGGAGAATACCCTCGCCGTTTGCGGGTGAGTTTGGCTCGATCTGTGTTTCAAGACAGAACCCGCCGTTGTTTTTCTTCAATACACCGTTTTTGAGCGGAATGTCACCACCCATAAAATTGCCCGTGTAAAGCTGAACGCAAGGCATATCGGTGTAGACCTCCATCTTCACCTTTCCTTCGGCAACGGCGCAAAGCGTTAATGATCTGTCGTCATAATCAGCCTTTGGAGCGTTCGTGTTTATAAAGAAATTGTGGTCGAATCCACATCCGAGTCTGATCTGGTCGTCGTCGGCGTTGATATCCTCGCCGATCGTTTTGCCGTTCCTGAAATCAAACGGAGTACCGTCAACGTCATCTCTGTAAATAGGTATGAGCTTTTCGTCAACGAGCGTGTATCTGTCGCAGTTTAACGTGAGCTTTTGAGAAAGTACGCTTCCGCTTTCATATCCGTCAAGATTAAAATATGTGTGGTTGGTTAGACAAAGCGGTGTGTCACCGTCGCTTACCGCCTCATATTTTATAGCAAGCAGCTCAGGAGTGAGCGTGTATGTGACGGTAACGTAAAGGTTCGACGGATAGTTTTCGTCGCCGTCGGGCGAGAATAGCTCGAGAATAAGACTCGTCGATTCGAGTCGTCCGTTCCAAATACGCTTGTCAAACCCGATCTTTCCGCCGTGAAGCGAATTTGCATCTTTGTCATTTATAAAAAGATCATATTTTTTACCGCCAACCTCAATAACTCCGCCGCTGATCCTGTTTGCATATCTACCAATAATAGCACCGAGATATCCGTCGGAATTGAGATATGAGTCAATATCGTCATAACCGCAAACAACGTCAACACCGTCCACCTTGAGCGATTGCAAAATACCACCGAGCGAAAGCACAGTCGCTTCTATTCTACCGTATTTCATTTTGTATGCGGGGATATTTTTGTCGAAAATAAATTTCTCAGCTTCGAATTTGGGATGTTCTTCCAATGTGTCAAAAATTGTTATTGCCATTAAGCGAGTTCCTCCAATCTTTCAACGAGCTTCGTGATACCCTTGCCCGTTCTTGCGGAAATCATAATACAGTTGTTGCCGATAAGATCACCGTCAACCAACTTGTCGCATTTGTTATATACTTCGAGCGTCGGCTTTGCACCTGCATCAAGCTCCTCAAGAAGCTTTGCGGTAACTTCGTTTTTCATCTTTCTCGTGTCAGCATCGTCCGATGCATCACAAAGATGAATAATGATGTCGGCAAATCGCACCTCATCAAGTGTGCTCTTGAACGCCTTAACAAGATGGTGGGGAAGTCTGTTGATAAACCCAACCGTGTCCGTAAGCATCAAAGTTTTTCCCGAAGGAAGATTGAGTCTTCTCGTCGTCGGGTCAAGTGTCGCAAAAAGCTTGTCTTCTTCGAGAATACCCGCATCGGTCAGCTTGTTGAGAAGTGTCGATTTTCCCGCGTTGGTGTAACCAACGATAGCAACCGTTTTCGTCGTTGATTTGAGTCGTCTCGAACGCATCGTTGAGCGTTGCTTTTCAACCTCGCGAAGCTTCGCCTCGAGCGAAGAGATTCGTCTTTGAAGGTGACGGCGGTCACTTTCGAGCTTCGTTTCACCGGGGCCTCTCGTTCCGATACCACCACCGAGACGCGAAAGCTGCGTTCCTTTTCCGATAAGTCGCGGCGCACTGTATTTAAGGCAGGCTATCTCAACTTGCAATTTACCCTCCGCAGTAACCGCATGAAGCGCAAATATGTCGAGAATAAGCATCGTTCTGTCGATAACTCTGCAGTCGATCGCATCCTCGAGATTTGCTATCTGTGACGGTGAAAGCTCATCGTCAAAAACGACCAATTCAATATCATCGTCGTAGGTTTTGATAAATTCCTTTATCTCCTCGCATTTACCCTTTCCGATAAACGTCTTCGGGTCGGGCTTCTCGCGAGCTTGCGTTATTTTTGCCGCGCATTCACCGCCGCTCGTCTCCAAAAGTCGTTCGAGCTCATCAAGAGATGAAGCGGTCTCAGCCTCGCTGCCGAGCGCAACGAGAACGGCAAGATTCTTTTTTTCGATCTTTGTTTCAAATCGCATCAAACATCATCCTTTCGTATAAGAAAAGGTGGCGAAATAAAAAACGGCACACTTGGTGCCGTCTGTTAGGTTATTCAAAAAAGATTCGAGCAACTTATTTAAGATTGAACTTTTTCTTGAATTTGTCAACACGTCCGCCGGCGTCAACGAATTTTTGTTTACCGGTGAAGAACGGGTGGCATTTAGAGCATATATCAACCTTAATATTATCTTTTGTCGATTTAGTTGTGAAAACCTCGCCACAGGCACATTTTACTGTTGTTTCTTTAAAATTGGGATGTATTCCTGTCTTCATTGTCACATTACTCCTCTCGTTTACTTTCAATTCGCAAATGATACTATACCATATTTCTTTCCCGATTGCAATAGGTTTTTGAAAATTTTTTTAAAAATAATCGAAAATCCCGAAATATCATTTCTTTTCTCTAAATTGGAGCGAGCGGAAGAG
>JAZRTU010000052.1:0-12476 GCA_045652185.1 Eubacteriales bacterium
CCTATGGGTATATGATAATAAAAGACCTGCCGCCCGAGCTTGAGGCGACCGAGTCAACGCTTTATCCGATATTGAAACGGCTCGAATCGAGCGGATGTGTGCGTGTCTACAGTGTAGAGCACAACTCAAGATTACGAAGATACTATTCGATAACAAAAACGGGCGAGGAGAGAATAAAGAAATTTCTCGAGGATTTCGCGCTTGTAATGAAGGTATATAACTATATTGATGCGGAGGATGAACAATGAATAAAAAAGAGTTTCTCAATGAACTTGAAACGAAACTGATAAAAAGCGGAAAACGCGCTGAATGTGAGAACACACTCGGATATTTCGATGAGGTCATCGACGATATGGTGGAAGGCGGGATGACCGAGTCTGAAGCAACAAAAAAGCTCGGCGATATCGACACCATCGTCGAGTCGATACAATGTGACACGTTGGAGATGCCGAACGAACTGAAAAATGGGGAATATGTAACTGACGTAAAAGCGACAGGTGTTGCTAATATTATCTATAACGATACGAATAATGCCGTTGTCTTTGAAGCATCAAAAGATGACGACTACCACATAACTACCCATGAAACCGAATTCAAGGGCTATAATATCAAACAAAACGGAAACGATATAAAAATAGTTTCTTTTGAAAAATCACGAGTAAAATCATTTTTCGGTTTTAACCAAAATATAAGAACCTACCCTGTAATAATAAAGCTTCCTCGTGCATTTAGCGGCAATATAATATCGAAAACGACCAACGGCTCAATACAAATTAATGGAATATCCGCTAATGACATAAACGCGAAAACCACCAACGGCTCGGCTCGTGTCGAAAGCGTGAGCGTTGGCGGCGGGAAATTGGAAGTTGAAACGAGAAATGGAGCGATACGAGTGCAAAACCTTGCCGCAAGTCACACGGAGCTACACACATCAAACGGATCAATAACTCTCGCAAATGTTGCAACACCGAAACTCAACGTGTCGACCTCTAACGGCTCGATAAACATTTCCTCGATCGCCGCAGAAACTATGAGCGCAACTTCGAGTAACGGTAGTATCCAATTCGGCTCAATAGCCGTGAGTAATAGTATCACACTCCACACGAGCAATGCGAGAATATGCGGAACACTCGCAGGAAAGATGAGCGACTACGCGATAACTTCAGGTACGAGTAACGCTAAAAATAACCTCCCAAACGGTACAAACGGCGCGATAAGGCTTGATGTGTCAACAAGTAACGGACGTATCGACGTCCGGTTCTCCGAATAATTCCGACCTTGTTGTTAATTATTTTATATATGCCTTCGGCGACCAAAGGGGAACTTTCTATAGAAAGTTCCCCTTTGGAAACCCTTCAAAGATTTTTTATTGCTTTTTTCCCGATGGGTACGCGCTACCTTTCGGGAATTTTTTGCTTTGTACAGATGTACCCATCTGGAAAAAAGGGATAGAAAAGAACCTTGAGAGACTCTAAAGGAATACTTCTATAAAGAGTTGCTCTTTAATCGTCAAAAGGTATATAAATAAGCAACAACAAGAACAGAATAACACAGAATCAAAAGTTTGGTCAACCTTTTCTAAAGGTTGCGGGGCAGGGGGCAGAGCCCCCGAAAAGAAGCAATAACACCCCCCCGGATATTCTCTGCGCCACAGATAAAGTCCCAACTTGATATGCTGCTTTTTCGCAATATGTTCCATCCGAAACGTGCGCCTGATGGCGCACCCTTTCTCGCTTTCCAAATTTTCCGTAAGGAAAATTTTCATTATTCAATAAATTACAACTCCCGCTAACTCTAAATGACAGCACAGATCAAAAATTAATTTCGAATACAAAATTCAAAAATAATATTGAAAACCGATCAGCTTTGTGGTATCATATTATGAAAACCTATGTGGTCTGAAAATAATGATGAAATGGAGATAGATATGCCGATCAAAATACCCGAAGCATTACCCGCAGCGTCAATGCTCGAAAAAGAAAATATATTCACAATTACGGAATCGCGCGCAATGAAACAGGATATCCGTCCCCTGAAAATAGCGATACTTAACCTTATGCCAACGAAAATAGTTACTGAAACGCAATTCTTGCGACTTCTTTCCAACACTCCGTTGCAAATAGATATTACTCTGTTGATAACAAAAACGCATACACCGAAGAATACCCCAATGGAGCATCTTAAAAGCTTCTATAAGTATTTCGATGATATAAAAGATGAAAAATTTGACGGTCTCATCGTGACCGGTGCGCCCGTTGAAACACTTGAGTTCGAGGATGTCACATATTGGAAAGAGCTTACCGAGATACTCGATTGGGCGAAAAATAACGTCTATTCGTCTATGTTCGTGTGTTGGGGCGCACAAGCCGCGCTTTATCATAATCACGGAATCGGAAAGCACGCGGTAAAACGCAAGATATCGGGTATTTACCGCCACTGCACGCTTCAGCCGTCTCATCCGCTTATCCGCGGTTTTGACGAGCGTTTCTATGCACCTCATTCTCGCTATACGGAGATATCCGTTGAGGATGTTGTTAAGTGCAAAGAGCTTATTCCGCTTGCCATCTCTGACGAGGCAGGACTTTATCTCATATGCTCACGCGACGGCAGAGAGGTATATATTACAGGTCATGCGGAATACGATCTCGAAACACTCTCGAATGAGTATAACCGTGACATCGGACGTAACCTCGACCCCGACGTTCCGAAAAACTATTTCCCCGAGGATAACCCCTCACTCCCGCCAATAAATGTTTGGCGTGCCCATGCCCATCTTTTGTTCTCGAACTGGCTCAACTACTTCGTGTATCAATCGACGCCGTTCAACCTCGACGATATTCACTCGAGATAACCTTGCGAAAATATCTCGCTTTCGATATACGCGCGAAACTCCTTGTTTATTGGGTGCGCTATATCCTTTGCCCCATGCTCTGTCATGCGGTATGGCATTACGACCATCTCTTTTCCGCCTGCCTCGACTATTTTTACATCATGGAGCGCAAAGCAATCGTCGAACGTCAACGACAAGACTGCCTTTAGCGGTCCGCTTTCATATCGTTTTCGTACTGTAACTCCTGTAATTTTCATTACATCCTCCGTGCTTTTTAATATATCTAAAGTTTTCTCACTAAATTATGGTATTATTCATAAAGCATTCATAAACTTTTAATAAAATCATTTTGGAAGGACTGATCCCAATTTGAAAATTGATCTCCAAAATTACAAAAAAATATACTTTCTCGGTATTGGCGGAATAAGCATGTCCGCGCTCGCGCTTATCTTGCATCGTCGCGGATATACGGTATGCGGATACGATCGTCGCCGCACTACTGCAACTATCAAGCTTGAAAACGAGGGGATCGAGGTGTTCTACGATTTCTCTCCCAATAACAGTGTCGGTGTCGACCTTTGCGTTTACAGCGCCGCAATTGGTGAGGATAACCCCGAGATGATGGAAATGCGCAAAAAGGAGATCCACACGATCAGTCGCGCACAGCTTCTCGGCAGTATTGCAGACGACTACAACTGCTCGATCGGTATCGCAGGCACACACGGAAAATCAACGACGAGCGGAATGCTCTCCCAGATATTCCTATCATTCCCGAAAAGCGACCCGACCATTCTCGTCGGAGCGGAGCTACCCGCCATCCATTCGACCTTCAGAACGGGGTGCGGTGATAACTTCATCTTCGAAGCGTGCGAATATAAGGACTCGTTTCTCCAATTCTACCCTTCGATCAGCATCGTGCTGAACGTCGAGCTTGACCATACCGATTACTTCAAAGATATCGATCAGATAACCGATTCGTTCGCTCGCTTCATCAAGAATAGCGGTAAGGACGGAAAAGCGATCGTCAACGCCGATAGCCCCTATGCACTCCGCGCGGCGGAAGGCTACAGCGGAACGCTCTATACATATTCCGTTTTTGGAAACGGAAACTACACAGCAAAGAATATCAGCTTTGATAAAGGCAACGCCGAGTTTGACGTGATGCATAACGGTAGCTTCTTGATGAACGTTAAACTTAGTGTTCCCGGTCTCCACAACGTCTCGAATGCACTCGCCGCAATAGCCGCATCGCATATCACGGGCGTTCCGGAGGATGCGATAAAAAAAGGACTTTTTGACTTCCACGGTGTATGCCGTCGATTCGAATATAAAGGAACGTTTTGCGACGTGCCCGTATACGATGATTACGCCCACCACCCCGACGAGATCAACGTGACCTTGGCGGCGGCACGCGGGCTCGGTATAAAGCGCGTTGTCGCTGTGTTTGAGCCGCACACATATACGCGGTTACACACTTTCTTGCCCGAATTTGCGGCAGTGCTCAGCAATGCAGACGTTGTCGTCGTCGCGCCGATCTACGCCGCGCGCGAAAAAAATATCTACGGCTACACCCCGAAAACACTCGCCGATATGATAAACGGCGCAGTTGGATTTGAAAGTTTCGAGGAGATAAAAGAGTATTTAAAAACAGAGGTGCGCGAAGGCGACGTCATTTTGACAATGGGCGCAGGCGATATAACCGAGCTTGCAACGTTGTTGACAAACAAATAAAATAAATTGTTGAAAAAATCCCAAAAATATATTGACAAAAACGAAAAAATGTTGTATATTAGGGTGTTGCAATCGATAAGTAGTAAAAAAGCTTAAAGCGGAGGTGTTATAGATGGCAAAATGTGAATATTGTGGCAAGGGCGTTACCTTCGGTCTCAAGGTTTCCCACTCCAACAGAAAAACTAACAGAACTTGGAAGCCTAACATCAGAAAAGTTAGAGCTAACGTAAATGGTACGCATACAACTGTTTCAGTTTGTAGCCGTTGCCTTCGTTCCGGTAAGGTAGAAAGAATATAAGTTTTTCGGAGTTCCGAACTTAACGAATTGTTCATAAAAAAACAACAAAAAAGAGCTGATGTTTTTGCATCAGCTTTCTTTTTTTACCCACCTGTGACTGGTTTATTATGCCTTCGGCGACTTAGGGGAAACTTTCTATAGAAAGGTTTCCCCTAAGAACCCTTTCAAAGATTTTTTAATGATTTTTTCGATGTGGGACCCCCGATACTTTTTTGGGAGTTCTTTTTTTGTGCTTCTTTGAGTCCCACATCGAAAAAATATTAGAAAGTCGCCGAGAGGTTCTAAAGGATACTTCTATAAAAGGTTTTCCTTAATCGCAGGAGAAATATAAACAGCTACAAAGGACAAACAACCAAAAGTTTTAGTCGAGATTATTTGTGCCGAAACGTATCCGTCACCAACAACCAAAAGTTTTGGTCGAGCTTTTTCAAAAGCTCGCGGGTGGAGGGCAGCGCCCCCGAGAAGCTTCATCACACCCACAGACACTATCTGTCCCACAGATAAAGTCCCGTCTTGATATGCTTCTTTTTTGCAATATGTTGCAACACAGACGGCCATCTGTGCCGTCCCTTTTGTTTTGAGAGCGGTGTGCCCCTCGTCGAAGGGGAATATAATTGACGCATCTGCGATAGTACAGATGCGTCAATAAGCCTTTTTCACATTTTATGGAAGCTCCCCTGCGAAGCAAAGCATAGCGGACATACCGTCGGCGCGCTCCTGCCACTCGCAACGAACCCACATCTGTGACAATGCCACTTTGTCGGTCGCTCATCGGTGTAGTCTTCGCCATTCTCAAACTCGCGAAGCCGCTTTTTGAATTGTTCGCCGTGCGCGCTTTCTATCTCCGCGAGCGCTAACAACCGCGCATCGCCGTCGTCGGCGTGCCATTCATGGTATTTTCTCGCATCTGCTTCCTCGTCAGCGATAGCGCGTCTCATCTGCCCCTCGACAGTTTCGTGTCCGTTCATTTCGTCGTAAAACGCTTTCGCATGCGCGAATTCATTCTCGCTCGTATCGTAATATAACCGTGCAATATCCTCGAGCCCCTCGCTACGCGCTTTGTCACCGTATATCTTGTATAGAGTGTGTCCAACCGCTTCGTCTCGGAAACTCTCGTTCATCTTGTTTTTGTCCAAAAAAAGCATCTCCTTTTATACCGTTTTCTAACAGTATATTCGGAGATGCCGAATTTGTTATATTTTGTTGTAAAGATAATAAAAGCAAACATCGCGTTGGCTTCCGCGGATAAACATATAGTTTCGCTTTATGTCGGATAACTCAAATCCAAACCGCTCGGCAAGTCGCCTCGACGGCTCATTTTTTTCCATAATGCGTAGCCGCAGATGACTCAAACCGAGTACGTCGAAAGAGTAGGGAACGAAAAACTCCATCGCCTCCGTCATATACCCGTTCTTTTGGTATTTTGGTGAGAGAATATATCCCATCTCTGCGCCGCCGCGTGAGAATTCCGTATACCCGAACGTCCCAATGAGCTTTTTTTCGCTCTTAAGCTCGATGCCCCATTCGTAGTAGCGGAACGCCTTCATCTTTTCAACAACACTTTCAAGAAAACATTTCGATTCAAACAAATTTAGATGCGGGCCCCAAGGCAGATGCTCCACCGTTTTTGAAAGCGATGCAAAGTCGTAAAAATCATTCAGATCATCTATGCAAAGCGGTCTGAAAACAAGCCGCTCGGTCTCGAAAACGGGAAGTGGAAATATGTGCCTTTTAAGCCTTAATTTGAAAAACATCATTCACCCTTCGAAATGCCTGTGAGAATTTTTGCGATCTCAGAATCCTTGCCGAGAATAATTGTTGTCTCGTCGCCGCTAAGTGATGCCTTGAGCGCATCAAGTCCGCGCAAGAATTCATAAAACTCACGTCTGGCGGGAGTGTTGTAAGCCTCGCTGAGTATCTGCATGTATTGCTTTTCGCCTTCAGCAACGAGCTTTTCAGCCTCGAGCTTCGCATCGGAGATAATAATGTTATATTCCTTGTCGACCTTGTTTATGATACGAGCCGCTTCGTATTCACCGTCAGCACGGTATTTTTCCGCCATCTGGTTACGTTCGGAGATCATTCTTGTATAAACCGCTTGCTCGTTCTCGTTCGGGAGATCAAAACGCTTTATCTTAACGTCAACAACCTCGATACCGTAGCTTTCTGCTCCAACCTTGACCTTGTCTGTTATATCGCGATATATCTCATTTCTCTCCTCGGGGGGATTTTCGTTGATGATGTCGCTTTGGTTGAGCGTACCGAGAATAGTTTTTACATTATTATATGCTATAGTATCAAGACGAGTTTCGGCCTCGCTGATGTATCCGACTGTTTGGTAAAAAAGAAGCGGATCGGAAATCTTCCAAACGACGTAACAGTCAACCTGCATCGTCTTCTTGTCTTTCGTGATGCCATCCGACGGCTTTACGTCGTAAAGCTGCATGTTTTTCGGATAAGTCTTTATGCTGTCGATAAAGGGAACCTTAAAATAAAGTCCTGCTTCGTTCTTGACGTCGATTATTTTTGCGAAACGAACGACACATGCATATTCGTCTTCATCAACCGTAAAATAAGCACCGCCTGCCACGAAAAGACCGAGGACAACGATAATGCCCAAAATTATCAATATAACTTTAACGCTTTTTTTCATTGTAAAAATCCTTCCTTTCGTGAATTAACCCAATTGGGAATAGAAACTTTCGAGTGGCAAGAGCTTCTCGACTCCATCCTCAGATGTGTCAATATAGATCTTTGCGTTCGGGAAAATTATTTCGATAGCTTCGAAATACATTCTTATTTTCGTGATATCGGGATTTAGCTCATATTCGCTGTACATAGCCTCAAACATCGCGATCTGTTGACGTGCCTCATTGATACGCGCTTGCATTTGGTAGTTTGCTTGTTGAATAAGCTTGTCTTTTTCTGTGTTCGCGAGCGGAATTTTTTCGTTTTCGTATGCAGTCGCGTTGTTTCTCGCGGTGTCCATACCTTGCTTTGCAGTTTCAACAGCCTTGAACGCATTGTTAACGTCGATCGTCGGCGGTTCGCTGTCTTGGATACGAACGTCATAAATAGAAAGTCCGATATCGTAAAGAGCAAGCTCCTCGATAAGCATATCCTTAACGAGTGACTGTATCTCGCTTTTTCCTGTCGTCAGTATATCGTCGATCTTGTATGAGCTGATGACACTTCTGATCTGGCTTTGAGCGAGCATCTTTAAAATCTGATCGGGAGCCTTTGAAGAGAAAAGATACTTAACGGGGTCAGCGATGCGGTATTCTATAAAGAAATCAACGTTGACAATGTTAAAGTCTCCCGTGATCATCTTGCTTTCACTCTCAACGGTGGTAACTTGCCCCGTCTTTTCATCTGTCTTGTAACCAAGTTCTATCTTGTAGATAGCATTGATCTTGGTTTTTCTGACTTGTTGAATACCAAAGGGAAGCTTGACGTGAACACCTGCCTCGGTGATCGAAGTCACCTTACCGAACGTCGTAACAACGCCAACCTCTTGGTCGTTTACCGTGTAAATACAGGTCGATAATAATGTTATCGCGAACAACACCGCAAATACCGCAATAACGATCTTCAGAGCAGCCTTGTTTTTGCCCGAAGGAACATTGACGACCTTTTTTTGATTGAAACTAAAATTCATAACTTTTTCCTTTCATAAATTATTTACTTTAGTATGTTAATATTATACAATATCCACAAACTAAATTCAATAGACAAATAAAAATAAATGTTTCATATCGCCTCCTTTGTTCGGAAATCTGTTCAATTTGTTATAACGAATAAAAAAACAGAAAATCGCATCCGCTTTAAAATATCTAAAAAATAGCGAAACATAGAATTGTGAATTTTGTTCATAATTTGTTAATATTTTTAACAATTTATTAACAATTTGCCGTTTAGACCTTGACAAACAGTGGTTGAGTTGCTATAATTAAGTAAACTTTAAATTTTAAAAAGGAGTAATTAAGAAATGAAAAAGTTTATCTCACTTGTTCTCTGTTCTCTTCTTCTTCTTTCTTGCGTAGCAATGATCGCTTCCGCAGCTAAAGTTGATGTTGAGAATGGTCTTCTCGATCCCGCCGGCTCTTTTATGGCTAAAGGCGAAAGATTGGGTCACCCCTCTACCTACACCGCTAAAATCGGCTTCAATAAATGGAACGCTGATGAACTCGGTGCTGGCGACACAGTATTTGTAACTCGCACAGAAGGCAAAACCACTATCGGTGAAGCTATCGCAAACGCTAACCCTCTTGAATGGTGGAGAGTTATGGTTGTTGAATACGACAACACAGACGGAAACTGCTGCTACAAAGTAAAAGAGATCCTTCCTGCTGGTAGCGGTTCATCTGATGCAAAACTCGGATACGTTATCCCCGAAGGCGGATTTGCAGTTCTTATCCACAACCTCGAAACATTCGATCCTGCTGACACACGTGAAAACATCGATATCTCTGCAATGAGCACAGCTAACGTTGCTGCATTTGATCAATATGCAGTAGGCGATAAAGTTGATATCATCGGTGTTCCTTCTCCCCTTCTTCCCGAATTCGGTATCTACGAACTCGAAACAGCTCCCGTTCTCGACGGTGAAATCAGAGCTGGCGAATACGGCGACGCTGTAATGCAAATCAACCCCGAAAATCCTCTTTGCGATTACTATAATTTCGGCGCAGACAAATATGCTACAGGTAAATTCTACGCTACATACGTTGGCGATACACTTTACCTCGGTTGGGAAATCGCTTCCGAACACTACTACTATTTGACACCTAGCATGACCGATGCTGAAATGTATGCATATGACTGTGTTCAAATCAATATCGGTGCTCTCTCCACATACGACGAGCATATGCTTAACGCTACATCTCAACCTTGGGGTACATTGGCTGCTGGTTATGACTGTATGATCCAACTTGGTATCTCCGTACAAGAAGATGGTACAGTAAGACTTTGCCAAAACGGTAGCTGGATGGGCAACAACAAGTGTGCTATGGAAGGTGCTGTTAAGAGAGACGATACTCTTGGAACTACAATTTACGAAGTAGCTGTTAAAGCTTCCGATATCAGCAATGCTTTTGCTAACTACGACTTCGCTTTGGAAGAAGGCGCAGAATTTGCACTTTCTTTCTCCATCAACACAAATGACGGTGCAATGAAAGTTCTCCGTCTCCGTGATGGCGGTTCTATCTTCGGTAGAAACGACTACTCCAAAGCTCCTAACGCAGTTCTCCTCGGCGCTAAAAAAGCTCCCGTTGAAGAACCCACAACACCTGATGTTGATAACCCTGATACAGGCGATATGACAATGGTATTCGGTCTCGTAGCTCTTGTTGCTATGGCTGGTGCAGTTGTTGTAACAAAGAAAGTTAGATAAGCTTTAACTTTAAGGTAATTAAAGACTCTTCCCCGTGAAGAGTCTTTTTTTATTTTGTTAGAAATATTGACATAAAGCTAAATATTTGTTATACTTATATAGATATGGAAAAGAATGGAGAAAAGTATGTACGAATTAGTCGCAACGTGTATGTTTGGACTCGAAAAATTTCTCGGTGAAGAAATAGATGCGCTCGGATATGAGAGAGTCGAGACTATCGACGGCCGAGTAACGTTTCGCGCACCGATCGAAGGTGTCGCATATAGTAATATATTCTTCCACTATGCAGAACGAGTTTTGATAAAGGTCGGCTCTTTTCGCGCAACAACTTTCGAGGAGCTGTTCCAAGGCACTAAAGCACTCGATTGGAGCGAGTGGATCGATAGATTTGATGCTTTTCCTGTAAAAGGCCATTCTATCCGTTCAAAGCTGTTTTCCGTTTCTGATTGCCAAAGTATCGTGAAAAAAGCAATAGTCGAGAATTTAAAGGAAGAATATGATATCGACTATTTTGAGGAGACCGATATAAAGTATCAGATCGAATTCTTGATCCTCAACGATAACGTAACAATGATGATAGATACGAGTGGTGACGGACTCCATAAACGCGGATATCGAACACAAGCTAACCTCGCGCCGTTGAAGGAAACGCTTGCCGCCGCAATAGTCAATCTTTCTCGTCCGCGCGAAAATGTTATCATCTGCGATCCGATGTGCGGAAGCGGAACGCTTCTGATCGAAGCCGCAATGATGTGCGCAGGCTTCGCACCGGGAAGAAACCGTCGGTTTGTCGCCGAACAATATCCCCAAGTCCCCGAGTCCGCATGGATAGAAGCGAGAGCAAAAGCAAAGTCAATGGAAACAGAGCCGAAAATGCAAATAATTGGCTATGATGTTGACCCAAATACAGTTGCGATAGCAATAGAAAACGCAAAGCGCGCAGGTGTCGAAAAATTCGTGAAGTTCTATGTCAGAGACGCAAGAGAATTCAAAAACCCCGTCGAAGGCGCAAGAGGAACGATAATAATGAACCCGCCGTACGGTGAACGTATGGGCGAGAAAAGAGAAGTTCAGCAGCTTATCCGCGAAGTCGGCAAAACGTTTCAGCGTGAGATCCCGAATTGGCAAAAATATATCCTCTCGAGCGACGAGGAGTTCGAAAAATTCTTCGGACGAAAAGCCGATAAAGCGAGAAAACTCTATAACGGAATGTTGAAATGCTACCTCTATCAGTATTTCAAAAAGCAATATTGATAAAAAATCGACAAAATATTAGCACTCGCCGACTAAATTTGCTAATATTATTAAATAATTTTTTGTATAAATGGTGAAAATTTTAAAAACCTATTGACAATTACACTCAAAAGGGGTAAAATAACCACGTTGTTTAGCAAACGCCTCTTTCGAGTGCTAAATTGATAAATTAAAACATTATATATATTTCGGAGGAAACAGAAATGAAACTCAGACCATTGGCTGATAGAGTTGTTATCAAAATGGTAGAAGCAGAAGAAACCACAAAAAGCGGTATCATTCTCACAGGAAGCGCAAAAGAAAAGCCCCAAGTAGCAGAAGTAGTGGCAGTAGGCCCCGGCGGAAACGTTGACGGCAAAGAGATCACTATGGAAGTAAAAGTAGGCGATAAAGTAATCACAAGCAAATATAGCGGAACAGAAGTTAAATGTGACGGCGAGGAATATATTGTTGTTCGCCAAAACGATATTTTAGCAATAGTAGAATAAGGAGAAAAGGGTAATGGCAAAAGAAATTCTTCAAAACACCGAAGCAAGAGAAGCTCTCTTGAGAGGTATCGACACTTTGGCAAATACAGTAAAAATAACTCTCGGCCCGAAGGGTAGAAACGTAGTTATCGACAAAAAATTCGGCTCACCGCTCATCACAAACGACGGTGTAACGATCGCGAAAGAGATCGAGCTCGATAACCCGAGCGAAAATATGGGCGCAGCACTCGTAAGAGAAGTTGCAACAAAAACTAATGATGTTGCAGGTGACGGCACAACAACCGCTACAGTTTTAGCTCAGGCTCTTGTTAGAGAAGGTCTTAAAAATATCGCTGCAGGTGCAAACCCTATGATAGTAAGAAAGGGTATTAAAAATGCAGTTGATGCTGCAGTTGCTGCAATCGTTAAAAATTCAAAGAAGGTTAACGGAAAAGAAGATATAGCAAGAGTTGCATCAATTTCTGCTGCAGATGAAGTTATAGG
>JAZRTU010000053.1:0-1814 GCA_045652185.1 Eubacteriales bacterium
CGTATTGTCAAAAATGCAGCTACATATACTCATACAACTAAATATTCTCCTTTCGAAAACGCTCCTTCGGGGGCGTTTTTATTCTTTCATTATAGTGAGATATTCAAAAACACTTGACAAAAGCGGATAAAAATTGTAAAATCATTTTATTATGATTATTATGAGATAATATTGATTTTTTATAGAAAGGCTGATTTTTATGCAAGACAAGAAAATGGTCAAAGAGATCACGTCGAGAGACGCCGATTTCGCCAAATGGTACACCGACATTGTAAAGAAGGCTGAGCTTGCCGAATACACGAGTGTTAAGGGATGCATGGTCATTCGTCCCTACGGTTACGCTATTTGGGAAAACATTCAAAAGATACTTGATGCGAAATTCAAGGAAACAGGTCACGAAAACGTTTGTATGCCGATGTTCATCCCCGAGGGACTTTTGCAAAAGGAAAAGGATCACGTCGAGGGGTTTGCGCCCGAGGTTGCTTGGGTAACGTATGGCGGAAGCGAGAAGCTCGAGGAACGTCTTTGCGTTCGTCCGACGTCCGAGACCTTATTCTGCGATCACTACGCTAATATAATCCATTCATACCGCGATCTTCCGAAGCTTTACAACCAATGGGTAAGTGTTGTTCGTTGGGAAAAGACGACTCGTCCGTTCCTTCGTACTCGTGAGTTCCTCTGGCAAGAGGGTCACACGATCCACGCTACCGCTGAGGAGGCTATCGCTGAGACAGAGCAAATGTTGAACGTATACGCTGATTTCTGCGAAAACGCGCTCGCTATCCCCGTTGTAAAAGGTAAGAAGACCGAGAGCGACAAGTTTGCAGGTGCAGAAGCAACATACGCTATTGAGGCGCTCATGCACGACGGTAAGGCGCTCCAAGCAGGTACATCCCACTATTTCGGTGACGGTTTCGCTCGCGCGTTCGACATCCAATTCACAGGCAAAGACAACAAGAAACAATATCCGTTCCAAACATCTTGGGGCGTTACAACACGTCTCATCGGTGCGATCATTATGACACACGGTGACGACAACGGACTCGTGCTTCCGCCCGCAGTTGCTCCGATCCAAGCGGTCATCATCCCGATCGCTCAACACAAGCCCGGCGTACTCGAGAAGGCTGCTGAGCTTCGTGACAGACTCAAAAACACAGTTCGCGTAAAACTCGACGACACTGACCAAAGCGCAGGCTGGAAGTTCTCTGAATACGAGATGAAGGGCGTACCGCTCCGCATCGAGATCGGTCCGAAGGACATCGAGGCAGGTCAATGCGTTATCGCGATGCGCCACTCGGGTGAAAAGGTCATCGTGCCGCTTGATGAGCTCGAAGCTAAGGTTGCCGAGATGCTCCAAAAGGTACACGACGGTATATTCCAAATCGCGCTCGACAACAGAACCAAAAAGACCTACAACTGCGCATCTATCGAAGAGATCATCAGCTGCCGCGCTGAACACGGCGACGGGTTCATTCTCGCTCCGTGGTGCGGCGATGAAGCGTGCGAGGACGGCGTGAAGGAACAAACAGGCGTTACAAGCCGTTGTATCCCGCTCGACGATCCCGATTGCACCGGCAAAAAATGTGTTTGTTGCGGTAAAGAAGCTCAACATATGGTCTATTGGGCCATCGCTTATTGATATTGCTTATATTATTATGCCTTATTATATGCCTTCGGCGACCAAAGGGGATTTTTGAAAAAAGTCCCTTTTGGAAACCCCAAAACTTTTTTAATGATTTTTTCGAGGAGACACCCTTGTTACTTGTTAACAAAGGTGTTATTTTTTTGCGCTTTAGGGCATCTCCTCGAAAAAA
>JAZRTU010000054.1:0-5128 GCA_045652185.1 Eubacteriales bacterium
GGCAATCTTGCTCACTTCACTGAGGAGTTGGGTTACAATGGTAGATATCGTTCCAGCTATACCTATGATCGCGATAATCGTATTACCGAAATTACATATCTGTCCGATGCTGATATGTATGCTGAAACGGTCGAACAGCACAAGGTAAACTATACCTATGATAATTTGGGTCGTGTAGTTACCCGTGCTGTGACCTGCGGTGAGGATATCCAGACTACTACCTATGAATATGTAGATGGCGACGGTATCCCGACAGTCAGAAATACATTGAAATCTGTTGAACGAACATATAGAATAAACGATGAAATGCGTCTGATTATATTCGGTGAAAACGAAAAAGTATCACCAATTTGTATGGTTTTAGCTTATGTGGACGAAGAAACGAAAAAGTTCTATAGATATGATGTTCGTAATGGTGCTTTGGAAGAATTCTTTGAAACGGGCGCGGAATTTTCCGAAAAAGGTGAGTCTGTCGACTTTGAATGTGTCGAGATATTTACCTCACCTGACACAACTGCTTTTGAAAAACATAAAAACAGAATTAATGATAATGCTATCATCGGATATCCGACAATCGCAGTAAAAACAAGTTCGGAATTGAATGAAGTGATAAATTTGTTTTCAAAACCAGAGGAGCTTGATTCGCTGAAAACAATCGATTTCAATAAATATTCACTTTTGATTACCGTCTGTCCGGCAGATCCTCCTCAAATCAAGTATATAGTGACGGATGTAAGAAAAGACGGCAATATGCTCTATATGGATTTTCAAATAAATATAAATTATTCGAATTGGGTTCTCTGTCCAAGAATAGCTGTTACAACCGTGGAAAAGTCCGCCCTTGACGGTATTGAAAGCGTACATCCATATTTGAGATGGTACAAGAATTATGATGAAAAGATTGAATATATCTTCGTTCCCTATACAAAATAAAAATGAGTTGCTAAAAGCAACTCATTTTTTTATTATTCCGTATAGTAGATCGTGATCCTTTCGTGCGGTGGCTCAATTACAAAGGTGGTATGTTTTCCAAGCCAAGATTTTGCCCTCTTCGTTGATAAAGAAGGCTCAAATACAAACGTATCGCCATCAAGTCGAAAAGCAAAAACAGTATCCGGTAATCTTGTTTCCGAGATGTAGAATATATCTCCGTCTCGCCAACTTTTTCCGTAGAACCATGTTGAATTCGAACCGCCGGAGATGAAGGTTATACTGCTTCCATAACACGTTATGTAAGCAGGTCTGTTGTCTTCTACGACAGTAGAATAATAAACCTCATATCCATCCTTACAAAACCATCTGAATGAAGCAATAGCCTTCTCGACACCATCCAAGACATCCTTTTTCACTGTTGATACCAACCACCACGTCGCCATATCGTCGGTACCCATTTCCGGCATTTCCGATTTGATATCAAGATAAAGTGTGTTCCCGTTTTTACGTATTTCACTTATCGATATATTTTCCGAGCCGGAACCTGAGCTTACCGGTACGATCAAAACAGAATGTTTTTTGAAGTCTATATCTTCCATAGCATCAGAATCAATCCGATAGTAAGCAATAGTGGTTTTGAAATGCGTTATCATTTTGTCAAGCTCTTCTCTGGAGTTGATCAAAACGACCGGGTGTGAACCCCTTAACCCTTTTGCCAAATTTCCTATATGATTCTCAAAATATTCATAGGATTCAATATAATTCACATCAACTGTTCTGTTTTCAAAATCAACCTTTTCGCCTTGTATCAAAGAATCAATTCCGTTTTGAAGCACCTTTTCGATATTTCCGTTACGGATGTCGTAGCTATAGCTTTTATTTTTCGCATTATCTTTCACTACAAGAAACATATTTTGGGGTTCGGCGGAAAGAGACTTTCCCGATATCACAAGGCTCTTTTCATCATCGAGCTTATACGTTTTTTCAAGATAGTCCAAATCTTTTATCACAATTAGGATGCCATCGGCATCAACATACTCTTCGTTGCCTTTTTCCACCGTCGTTTTAGAGATGAATTCCTCGAAATCACGCCAAGAAATATCACTTCCTTTTTTGACAGAGATATCGATGAGCTTTTCAAGTGTCAAATCGACTGTTCCGCTTTTCTTGGCTCGTTCTACTTCTTTGGAGGTTTTGGTTATCCGCTTTAAATTCCCCGAATACTCATCATAATAATATGAAATATCATAATCAGAATCTTCATCCGTAGAACTTTCTTCGCCAACACTTTCCTCTCCAACACTCACCTCAGTAGAGCTGTTCTCGTCAACACTCTCCTCAGTAGAGCTTTCACCAAGTGACTGAGCATCACTTTCTTCTGTGCTCGAACAAGCCCAAAGTGTAAAAACAAGGGCGAGAACGAACAAAAATATTAGTGCTTTTTTCATTTCTTTTCCTCCGTTTTTATTTTTATTGGTATATATACACCTATTTATTGATATAGTCAATATAACCGCAATTTACCCTCACTTGATTACCGTAATAAGCTTAAAGTATGTAAGAATAAAATATCCTATTTCCTGAAAACGCCTTTTTTGAGCTTGTCGATCTGAACGTCATTAAACGATGCCGCCGCAAAGAATGCTACCCCGACAGCCCCGGCTTTGCGACATTCCTCGACCTGCTTCGTCGATTCAATAACAGGGAGGTGGTTATACATCGGCGCAATACCCGCAACGTTCGGCACCTCACCGTAATTCTCAACCATATGCGCTACCTCTCTGCCGACGTCCTTCGCGTCATTGAGATATGCCATCGGCGAAATAAAGTCGAGCCAACCTTGCTTCGTCCAGAATAACCAGTCTTGACATTTTTTGTTGATCGCATCCTGCGGATCGCCGAAAACAGCAGTCGAAAGCTTGATGTCTCTTCCTTTTGCCTTGTATTCTCCAACAAGACCAACAATACGCTTGACATACGATGTAACCTTGTCAGCTCTCCATCTGTTGAATTTTGCCCATTCTTCAGAACTCGTGCTTTCAATGGTGCGAACATCAATTCCCGTATCAGCCAAAAACGCTTCAATAGTGTCGCTCTCAAATCCTGCGGAGTTGTCAACCGTGTAAATAACAGGATATCTGATGTAGTCAAGCTGAATTCCGTCGAAATCATACTTGTCGAGTAAGTCGCGATAAAGCTCTACCAAAAGCTCATGTACCGCCTCGGAAGCAGGATTAAGAAAAATAAATGTTTTATATGCATCAACGAGATAACCGCCATCCTTCGTCCGAGCAATAAGCTCGGGATGAAGCTCCATTATCTTGCAACCGTGTCCTTCAACACCAAAGAAAAAGTCCTCGACCCAAGCGTGCATCTCAACACCGTACTTTTTACCTGCACGAATAAACTCTTCGATCGGGTCAAAATCAGTGTTTGCGAATTCCTTGCGTATGGGCAAAATATCTCTAACGCATTTTCTCGCGTTGGCATAACCACCGTAGTTCGTCTCAACGAGCATCATGTTGAACCCAAGCTCCTTGAATTTGCGAACGGTCGCCTCGACCTCGTCAACGGTTTTTTCAAGCGGTCTGATCCAAACGGCTCGCACCTCGTTTTCCTTTGAAAGCGCAGTAAGATAAAACAATTCCTCTAAAACGTCCTTCGCCTCGTCGAATTTCTCCTCTTGCGCCAAAACGACCGATCTTTCAAGAAGCATCTCGATCTCGCTTGCGTCTAAATTCGGCTCAGCCGCCTTGCGCACCTCAAATCTTTCCAATATCTCCTTGCGTAAAACGCTACATTCAAGTTTTTTTGAAATTTCGTCTTTTTCGACCTCAATAAAATCACCGTTGATCACTACCTTGCATCCAAGCGAGATCTCCTCTTTGATAAATAACGCCGCAGCACCGTGCCCCGAAACAACGAACGCCCCTTCGGGTATAACGTTATTGTTTGAGCCATAAACAGCAACCCTGCCATTTGCTACAACAGCCTCAATACCATATGCATTTGTTTCGGTCTTTGCACCTTTCGTGTAAATAACGAGCTCGTCAGCGCCTCTCGGTCCGTCATAATGTGATATCTTAAAACTTGCCATAATTCATCTACCTCACAAATCTTAATGTCTGTAATCCTTCATCATTTCTGTGTATTTTTCGTAAATAGTGATGTAATGCTTGTAAACATCTTCGTTTATCCGTCCCTCGGCTAATAGCGCGTCAGCCCTCTCCTTGAGAAGTCGGCGCATATCGTGCGCAGGACCCTTGTAATTGTTTTGAAGATAATTGCCTAGCTCGGCAATTATCCCATCAAGCTCCTTCTTTTCTTTGGATTTAAATAAAGAAAACAATATATATCACCTCCACGAAGCTATGATACCATAAACTCCAATCGAGTTCAATATAAAATAAAATTTTTTTGCAAAATAATGAAATTGTGAATATAATATGAACAAAATGTGTTCGGAACCAACAATATACCCTTGACAAAAATATCCCTTTCAGTTATAATATACCCAATTAATGATTCAGAAAGGGAAAATGTATAATGAAAAGAATCAGTATTTTTCTTCTCGCTCTTTTAATGCTCGTTTCGATGCTTCTCGTGTCTTGCGGCGGCGAAACAGAAACAAGCAAATCCGACGTTTCGGTTGAAGAGTCAGATGTAAATACAGCTCTCGTTCCCCACTTGGAAGGAAAGAGATATGACAATAAAACCTTGAAGGTTTTAACGATCAGAGAGGATTATAACTTCTCAAAGCTTCAGTTTGCTCCGGATGCAGAATTGCAAGACGAACCCGTCAACGTTGCTGCATACGAACGTAATAATAATCTCCAAGCTACGTTTGGTTTTACTATCGAGGCTGAATTTTCCGAAGCTTTTGACACATTTGAAGCGCGTGTTGATACCGATTACAACTCAGGAACAGCTACATATGATGTAGTTGCGACAGGTATGCAAACAATGGCTTTCATCGCTCGTAATGGTCACCTTCTCGACCTCTATGACCTCGACGACTCTCAATTCAAGTTTGACGGCGACTGGTGGGATACTGCAATAATGGAAGATATCACCATTATGAACCGCCTCTATTTTACCGCCGGTGACCTTCTCCTTATGGACGACGAAAATACACGTTGTATCTTCTATAATAAAGGTATCGCCGAAGATAATGAGCTCGGTAACCTTAACGAGT
>JAZRTU010000055.1:0-7079 GCA_045652185.1 Eubacteriales bacterium
GTTTTACCGACACCCGTACTACCTGCAAAGATGAACGAAACGGGTTTCTTTTTATAGCTGATACCTGCTCTTGAGCGCTTTATTGATTTTGCGATCTTTTCAACAGCCTCATCTTGACCGATGATACGATCTTTCAATGCATCTTGGAGTCGGTCGATCTTTTTAAACTCATTTTCCGATATATTGGAAGCGGGGATACCCGTCCAGATCTCGATTACCTTTGCGATATCATCAAGTGTCAATGTGAGTTTATCGCGCTGGGCCGACAACAAGTCGAATTTGTTTTTGAGCTGCATCTCTGCAGTAGTCTTTTCGGCGAGCTCTTTGTAGGTCTCTTCGGTTTTATCAACGACAGATTCCAAGGCTTCACGTTCGGCTTTTACATCCGTGAGCTTTTTTGCCGTTTCTTCTATCTCACCGACGAGCGGAGAATGCATTGCGACGTGGGCGCTTGCTTCATCCATAAGGTCGATCGCTTTATCGGGGAGATATCTGTCTGTAATATAGCGTTCGGAAAGTGTTACCATCTTTTTTGCAACCTCGTCGGGAATCTTTATTCCGTGGAATTGCTCGTAATAACCCTTTATTCCGAGAATTATTTCTATCGACGATGCGACTGACGGCTCGTTTATCATAACGGGTTGGAACCGACGTTCAAGAGCGCTGTCTTTTTCGATATGCTTTCTATATTCAACGAGTGTTGTCGCTCCGATGAGCTGTATCTCACCGCGTGAGAGCGCGGGTTTGAGGATATTGGCGGCGTTCATTCCGCCTTCAGCATCGCCTGCGCCAACGATACTATGCACTTCGTCAATAACGAGAATAACGTTGCCGTGCTTCTTTGCGTCCTCGATCAGCCCTTTCATACGGCTCTCGAACTGACCTCTAAACTGAGTTCCTGCGACGATACCCGTCATATCGACGAGCATTACTTCTTTATTCTTTAATTTATAGGGGACGTCGCCCTTTGCTATTTTGGAAGCGAGCGCTTCTGCCACTGCAGTTTTACCAACGCCCGGCTCACCGATGAGACACGGGTTGTTTTTTTGGCGGCGGCAAAGAATTTGCATCACTCTTTCAAGTTCGCTTTCTCTTCCGACGATTTTGTCAAGCTTGCCTTTTTTTGCGCGTTCGGTGAGATTGATGCAATATGCATCGAGAAATTTATATTGTTCTTGTTTTTTCTCTTGCTTTTTTGCACCGGATTCGGTCTTTTCGCCTTCCATGCGAGGCATTGGCATACCTTTGAACAGATTTCTGATATCTATCGCGGGGGCTCTGCCCTCATCATCGTCTCCGTCTTTTTGTTCTGCGACATCGGGGAGGTTTCCGCTAAGCTCGCCTGCCATCGCTTCAAGCTCCTCTTCGGAAACGCCCATTTTTTCGATTATATCGGATATTGGCTTTATCCCCAACTCCTTCGCACAGGTAATGCAAAGACCTTCGTTGAACGTTTTGTCGCCTTCTATTCTCGTTACGAATACTACGGCAACTCTTTTTTTGCATCTGCTGCAAAGTTTAAGATCCATGATTATTGTCCTTTTTCTCTAAAAATATTAATAAAATATAATGCGTACATTATCAACGCAAACAGCTCTGCAATGACGATCACAGAATTCATTGCCACAACAAGCGTGTTGTTCGGGACTTCTATTACTATCAATATTGCAAACGCAACGAACAGCAATATTGTCGTCAATTTTCCGTACCATCTTGAAGCTGCTACACTCTTTTTCTTTTTCGTTACTATTATCGCGCCGATCGCCATTATTAATTCTTTGAAAAACACTACCGATATTACGAACACGGACAGTCTTTTCACGATGACGAGGCATATTACCGCAACAAGCTGCATCAACTTATCGGCGATAGGATCCAATATTTTTCCAAGGTCGGTTATCCAATTATATTTTCTCGCGAGATATCCGTCGAGCGCATCCGTCAACCAAGCGAGGACGAATATCCCAAAAGCTATAATAGTTTTATCATTTATATCGGATAAAAATACGTATACGAAGACCGGTATCATCAACAAACGTATTACCGATAATATATTTGGTATATTACGCTTCCACATTATTTTTTCATTTCCTCCAAAGCCTAAAACGTCAAATGATTTTTACTTACCGCTGATAAAATTCAATACGATGTTTGAAGTGTCACAGAAATATTTGAAAACTAACGACGAGGAAGGATCGATCTCGATTCCCTTTGTTTTTAAATACGGCATCAAAACGAACACTATTGCAGAAATCAAATATACCATCACAAGACCGTTTACCGCACCTGCGACAAAACCGAGTATTTTGTTCGCCTGTTTTAACACGGGCAATTTGAACGCTTTATCAAGCAGATATACTACAAGCTTAATTGCAAAATAACATACCAAAAACAGCGCAAGAAGCGCTATTCCCGATGCCAAAAGGTCAACTATCGGGTTTATGATCGTTGCGATCAGTTTTTCACGAACGTTTTCCGATGATTCGCTAAGCCATCCTTCATATTGAAGCTTCAGCTCGTTATAATCGATGCCGAATTTTTCAAGGACGTCTAAAAATTCTTGGGGTTTGTTTTCCATCAGGCTTTCAAGATTAAAATTGCCCTCGCTATCAAGCTCGATGCTTTCAAGCTTTTCAACTATCACTTCTTTGACGCCTGTGGTCAAGCTGCTTTCAAGCATTTTTTCTTTAACGGGTTGATAAAATGCAAAAGTCAAAATCAAAGCCAAAAGCATACTTACCGTTCCCAAAACTGTTTTTATAAATCCTTTTTTAGTAGCGGTATATACACAGATCCCAAAAACAGCTACTAATATAATATCCATTACATATCCCATTTTTATTCCTCGCTTTCAATTATTTGCGTTGGTTGCGGTTTGTTTGCATCTTCGATCATATCGAGATCGCAATATTTTGCGCCTGTTGGATTAAGAAAAACGATTCCATCCGAAGCGAAGTTGAAGTCTGTATATTTGCTATCTATCGCCACTATCTTCTTTTCACCGCTTTTTATATCAAATATTACGAATTTTCCTTTTGTTATCGTATATAAAACATCGTCTTTGATCATTGTTTTCAAGATATCGCCATCGAAATATTCATCAACAATGATGTTTCCCGAAACGTCGAAAACTTTCGCCCTCGCGGAGTTACCGACGATTTGTGTACCATAAGTAATTATAGCGTGTTCATCATCAAAAAAGAACCGTTTCATCGATTCGTTTTCCAAAGACACTTCCTTTTGGAGCTGAAAATCGCTGTTGTAAAAACGAATTGCTTTATCGGTCAACACGAAAACGTTGCCGTTCTCCGCAAAGACTGTTTTTATCGGATATTCACCGAGATACTTTGCGGAATGCTGTTCATTCTCGCTCGTCATATTATAGTGAACGAGTTCCGTCACAAAATCTCCGTCCGATGCACTGACGAGCAGCGCGATAAAATCCTTTCCGCCGTCGGATATATCAACCGATACAACGTGGCGGTTTCCGTATGACTTACGGAAGATGAATCTGTTCGCGGAATCATAAGCGATAAATCCCGAGGTATAACCACGTTCCGACGTTATCACGCAATATGCGCCGTCGGGGTTGACAGATACACCGTATATCGGGTAATCATAAGTATAGCTTTTTATTTCTGAATACACGTTGAAAATTTTCAGCGTATTGCTTCCCATTCCGAGGTCATACGCGAACAAGAATTTGTCGCTGACCGCGATTGCGGGATAACTGAACGTGAATGGTGTTCTGAGTGAGCGCTGACCGTTGAGGTCATAAACATTGATTCCGCTTCCGTCGGCTATCACTATATTATTTCGCAAAATTCCGATATCTGCTTTGCTATCGTGATCGAAAACTATCTCTTTTCCGCTGACAACTACGTTTGAAGTTGAAAAATCGAGATATTTCATCATATAACGAAAATTCTCAACGGTAAGCTCGCTTCCGTGAAACCAAACGCCGTATATTATATATAATATCAGCAAAAACAACACCGAAAACTTTAAAAACTTTATCTTCCGCGCGCATTTACCGTAGTAGATCGAGGGCGTAATAACTTCGGCAGTAACGCTTTTTTTCTTTTTTCCGCTTGAAAATACCGAAAATGCTTTCACTCGATCACTTCCTTTCTTTATCAGTAAAACACTTTATTAAGATAGAGTCCGTGAGCAGGCGCGGTAAATCCCGCGTTCGCTCTGTCTTTGCTTTCAATTATTTCATCAATGCCCATCTTCAAGCTTCCCGCTGAATGATAGATCATCGTTCCGACCATTATTCTCACCATATTATAGAGAAATCCGTCGGCTTTGACACGGAATATATATCTGTCGTTGCCGTCTTTTATCAGCTCACATTCGCTGACCGTTCTAACGGCATCTTCTATTTTTGAGTGCGACGCCATAAACGACGAAAAGTCTTTTTTGCCGATATATCGTTCACACGCTTCGCTTGCGCGGTCGAAATCGAATTTCTTCGGATAGAAAAATTCCCTACCATCGAAAAACGGATCTCTTATTTTGGAATTTCTGATAACATAGATATACTCTTTTCCAAGCGAGCTATATCTTGCGTGGAAGCCATCCTCTCGCCAAAATGCTTCCGTTACGGCGATATCGTCGGGTAGAACTCCATTGAGAGCGATCGGGAGTCTCGATATATCGGAAAACTCGAAATCTTCTCCAAGGTGCGCGTAATATTCGTTTGCGTGTACTCCGCTATCCGTTCTGCTGCAACCGCTGACACTATATCTGACACCAAGGAGCTTTTCAATTCCGTCTTGGAGCGTTTCCTGCACCGAACGAGCATTTTTTTGGACTTGCCAACCGCTGTAATTCGTTCCAACAAATCTTATTTTTACAACTGCTACCATTTTAACGCTCCGTTTCTATAGCACGAAGCTTATTTTATTGGCGATCAAAGCCAAAGCACAAATTCCCGCAAACAAAACGAGAAAAACGAAATCGCCAAGCTTAAATTTCAGCTGTTTCATTCTCGTTCTGCCTTCCCCACCCGTATAACAACGGCATTCCATCGCTTTCGCAAGTTCTTCAGCGCGTTTGAACGCCGAAACGAAAAGCGGAATGAGGATCGGCACGAGCGCTTTCACTCTATCGGTGAGCTTTCCCGTTTCGAAGTCTGCGCCCCTTGCCTTTTGGGCACACATAATCCTGTCTGTTTCTTCAACGAGCGGTGTTATAAAGCGAAGTGCTATCGTCATCATCATTGCGAAGTCATGGACGGGCACTTTCAAATATTTCAACGGCATCAAGAGTCGTTCTATCGCATCGGTAAGGTCCATCGGTGACGTTGTATAGGTCAATATGACGAAAGAACCGCTAACGATACAAACGAGTCTCAGTACCATAAATACTGCTTGTCGTACACCTTCAAGGTATATATTTATAAATCTCCACGAAATAAGAGCATCGCCCTCACCCTTCGTCCAAAAGATACTGATGACCGAAGTGAAGCATATTACGAACAACAGCGGCTTCAAGCTTTTCAATATCGTTTTCATTGATATTCCGGAAACGAGTATCAATCCGACCGTCACAACAAGCATACACAAAAACGCCGCATCGGTCTTGCAGAAGAAAACGCTGACAAGGAATATCATCGAAATGATTATTTTCATTCGAGCATCGGTTTTATGGATAAAGGAATTTCCCGGGAAATATTGACCGAGTGTTATATCCTTAATCATTTATAATCTACTTTCTTTTCGGCAACAGAGGAACTAACAATTCTGTTGCTTTATTTATTGTATATATATCACTTCTCTTCACGATGCTGCGTTTTTCAAGTTCAACGAACAGCTTCGTTATTTGGGGCACGTCAAGTCCCGTTTCGAAAAGCATATTTTGATCCTTGAAGATATCCTGTACGTCGCCGAAGGCTTTCACCTTTCCGTCCTTCATAACGAGGATGCAATCGGCATATTTCGCGATATCCTCCATACTATGCGATATCATCAGCATCGTCGAGCCGTTTTTACGGTGGTAATCAATGAGTCCGCCGAGCACGTTATCGCGTCCCTCGGGATCAAGTCCTGCCGCCGGCTCGTCGAGCACGAGCATTGACGGGCGCATCGCGATAACTCCCGCCATCGCTACTCTGCGCTTTTGACCGCCCGATATCTCAAACGGTGAGCTTTCAAGTATAGATTCGTCTATTCCGCAAAACTTCGCCGCATCTTTTACACATTTGTCGAGCTCATCGCCTTTTATTCCCATATTTTTCGGGCCAAACGCGATATCTTTATATATCGTTTCTTCAAAGAGCTGATATTCGGGGTATTGGAAAACAAGGCCGACCTTTGCTCTGATTTTTCCTATTTCTTTCGGTTTTTCCCAGATATCCACTCCGTCGATGTAGACTTTACCGGAGTCGGGCTTCAAAAGTCCGTTGAGAAGTCTTGCAAACGTGGATTTTCCGCTTCCGGTATGACCGATGAGTCCGATTATTTTACCTTTCGGCAATCTTATCGAGACGTTATCGATCGCAACTCTGTGAAACGGAGTACCTTTTCCGTATTCGACGGTAATATTTTCGAGTTCTATTGCAGGATCGCTACCTGAGAAATACGCATTCGTTTTCTTCGCCGTGTCATCCGAAACGGCAAGGTGTTTTTCTTCGATATGGTCAGCCGCTTCCATCGTATGAAGTATTCCGCGTTTTACGTCAGCACCGGATCTTTCAAGCTCGAAGATAAGCTCGGTTATTTGCGGTACTGTGAGTCCGTATTCGACCATTTTCTCAACCTTGCTGAAAAGCTCACAAGGTGTTCCGTCCATCGCGACAGCACCTTTGTTCATAAGTATCATTCTGTCGGAGAGCGCGGCTTCGTTCATATAATGGGTTATCGTTATAACTGTTATCCCTTGCTCACGGTTAAGCTTTATCAGGGTATCCATAACGTCTTTTCTGCCCTTCGGGTCGAGCATTGCGGTCGCTTCATCGAAGATGATACATTTCGGACTCATTGCGAGTATTCCCGCAACGGCGACCTTTTGCTTTTCACCGCCCGAGAGTTTCGAGGTGGAAGGCATTTTCTATTCGCTCATTCCGACTATCTCGA
>JAZRTU010000056.1:0-7565 GCA_045652185.1 Eubacteriales bacterium
CTAAAACCCTTAACCTAACTCAAAACTAATTGCAGCCTGTAGTACAATACAACGGGCGATAAGAACAAATTTTAGAACTGTCCTTAATTGTACGACCCTTAAAAGCCTGTACTCCTTTTGTTATATTTGCATTTAGTAAAATGCTTTATGGTTGTTATTTATCTTCGTTTAAGTTCGGCGAACGATAATAGATATAATCGGGATGAGCATTACAAGCCTCGATCAACATACGATTGATGTGACAAGCATGCTTGACCTCATCGTCGGTAGACATATCGTTTTCAATAGCATTGATGAGATGCTCGAGCTGTTCATACATAGGCTTGTACTTCGCCTCGATGTTGATCTCTTTATATTCCTTCGTTTCGCAGTTGTAATATTCAATAAGGTCGCCCATCTCATGGTGAGTAAATCTATGCTCCTTATAGACGAGTTTGATGTGTCCCTTCGGGCCGACAAACTCTTTGAGCGTATCAACGGTAGCCGATTTGCTCCAGATAACCTCATAATATCCAACAGAACCGTCAGCAAGCTTTGCGGTCGCGATATTATAGTTATGTTGCCCCTCAGGCAAATAGTCAGCTTGTCCTTTCATGCCATTGATAGCAACGACCTCGCTTCCTGTGAACCATTCCATAAGGTCAAAATAGTGGATGCCGCAGTCAACAAGCGGAGGAGTATCGTTGAGAAGCTGGAGAAATCTGTTCCAGTTCAACGCATGTTGGTTTTGAGCAAGACGGAACACGATAGGGTGTCCGATCATATCATTTTTGATCATTTCATATATCGCATGATATGATTTATTGTGACGGAGAATAAGTCCGATAGTAACCTTGACGTTCGATTCTGTCGCAAGACGCTCAAATTCATTAACTTCCTCAACGGTAGACGCCAACGGCTTCTCGCAAAGAACATGTTTGCCGTATTTAACGCAATCACGAAGAATAGCAAGATGTGTTTTTGTGTAAGTCGCTATTATGACGATATCAATATCATCACGTTTAAGATAATTTATGTAGTCAGTATCATAGCTTTCGGCTTTATAAAGGATAGCCGTTTCCTTTGCAACAGCCTCGTTCACATCAACAACACCGGCAACGCGGATATTGTCACGAAAATAAATATCTTCAAGATGCTGACGTCCAATATAACCGCAGCCGATAACTACAACGGAATATTTTTTCATATCGATCTCCATAAAAATGTTCTCAATTTCTTTATATTATATAATATTATATATATTTTGTCGAAAAAATAAAGCAAAAAATCAAATTTTGTTCTCGTCAAACTGCACAAAGTTTTTCACCTTGCAAAATACTTTTCTTTCAAGATGACAGGGTGATATGACATCTTCGATCTTCTAAGTCCCTCGTCGCCCTCGTCCTCCTCGCGATTGATGTATTTTACGTCACCGCCGAACAGTCTCGCAAACGAATTCGCCATCATCGGATAAACACCGCTAAACTCGACGAGCGCTTTTTCGGTGTGAACAAACAATGTGTTCCCCGCGATCTCACCGAGAGATGCCGCAACCACCGCTTCACCAACGGTAATATATGCGCCGCAAAGCCCAAGCTCAAAAAATATATTCATCGCATCATCGATTCGCTCAAGCTCCTCGAACGCCGCCGCAAAATCCTTCAGCCTCGTTTTTTTCAAAAACGAAAAGAATTCGCGAACTCGCTTTATATCCTCGTCGGTCTCTATTTTCAAAACCTTATGATCGGGATAGGTGCGTTTAAAACGATTTATATGATTGCGCTGACCGTTCCATTTCTTTCCTGTCAGCTCACGAAAATCAGCCGAATCATAGATATAGTCAAACATATCTCGCTCAGGGGTAAACACAAGCGAGGGATAGCTTTGACGAAGCGTTTCAAAAACATCGATCGTGATACAATAAAGTCTTAGCCGCTCACCGCTTTGTTCACAATACTCCCTCAGCTTAAGATAAGCCGCAACACTATCTTCGCCGATAAAGGTAAAAGCGGGAAGCCCATCTGTGTAGCGTGCGCGCAAAAAAAGAATGCCGTTGCTGATGCAATAATGTGTATCGAACCAACCGCTCCAAAGATAGATGCCTCCGAGCGTGTGGTCGCAAACCGATGCAAACCCCTCAAGCGAAGGACGAAGAACGGGAATATCTTGTTTTGTGATCTTTTTGAACTCAAGCATAAAATATCATCCTGCAAGACATAATTTTCTTTATTTTACCACTACTTCATCAAAAATACAAGTAGTATTCCGTTTTTTTAAAATAAAAGCGTTGTTGACTTTTTGTTGATAATATTGTAAAATACTAAAAAACAACATTAACATTTTTATTGCTGTCAAGACTATGACGGCGCGGAGATAGCTATGTATAAATTTGACGTAAAAGATGCAACAGAAAAATGCATCCGTTGGGTGAAGGAATGGTTCGAAAAGAACGGAAACGGATGCAACGCCGTGCTTGGTATATCCGGAGGAAAGGATAGCTCCGTCGTTGCGGCAATATGTGTCGAGGCGCTCGGGAAAGATCGTGTTGTCGGCGTTTTAATGCCCCAAGGCGAGCAGTTTGACATCAACTATTCATATGAGCTTTGCGAATTCCTCGGTATAAAGCATATTACTGTCAATATAAAAGATAGCGTTGATGCGCTTTATTCTGCGCTCGGCGACCAAATTGAAGTGAGTGCGCAATCGAAAGCCAATCTCCCCGCGAGAATACGTATGGCGACCGTTTATATGGTTTCGCAATCGCTCGGCGGCAGAGTCGCGAACACCTGCAACCTCTCGGAGGATTGGGTTGGATATTCTACGAGATACGGCGATGCGGCGGGTGATTTCAGTCCGCTTTCTTGCTTCACTGTTCAGGAGGTAAAAGCGATCGGAAGACAGCTCGGGCTTCCCGAAAAATTCACCGACAAGGTGCCGATCGATGGGCTTTGCGGAAAGACTGACGAGGACAACCTCGGGTTTACCTACGAAACGCTCGATAAATATATCCGCGAAGGGATCGAGCCCGACGAAAAAACAAAAGCGCGAATAGATCGTCTCCACGAGATAAATCAATTCAAGCTTCGTTATATGGATTGCTTTAAATATGAAATATAAATTACTTGTGACCGATATCGATGGCACGCTCACCGAAAACGACGGAACTGTCGCAAAAAAGACGATCGATGCGATAAAAGCAGTTGTAAACAGCGGGAAATACGTTGTTTTGGCGAGCGGAAGACCGTTTGTTGGGACTATGTCGCTTCGCGAAAGCTTGGGGCTTCACGGTATGCCGACGATATGCCAAAACGGCTCCGTCGTGGTAGATAAAGACGGAAAAATAATTGAAAAATACGTTCTTGCAGATCATCTTTCTCCCTGCATAGCAGGTAAAGAAAACGGCTGCAGCGTTATCGCGTGGTGCGGTGATAAGCTGTTTTGCGAAAAATATGACGACCAAGTGAAAGAATACGAGAAAATATCGACTATTCCTCCTATAATATGTAACTTTGAGGAGCTGAAGGATGTAACGAAAGTGCTTTTGATATCCTCCCCCGAGGAAACAAGTCGGCTTGAAAAGCTTCTTCAAAGCGAGTGCTACGCCTGTCATCGTTCGCGAAAAAATTTTCTCGAGTTCGTTTCGAAAAACGCATCGAAAGGCAACGCGCTCGAAACGATAGCGAGATCTCTCGGTATCGCAATTGAGGAAACGGTCGCGCTCGGCGACGGAATGAACGATATCAGTATGCTCAAAAAAGCAGGACTTGGTGTTGCCGTTAAAAACGCGTCAAAAAACGTAAAAGAAAACGCCGATACCGTGATCGATAGCGACGTTAGTGACTTTATTTTAGAAATAATGTTTTCCTGAGTAGCATTTCAAACGGATAGATGAGAATTACTCCGACAAAATAACAGAGGATGTCGAGCCAAGAAAAACTCGTACCGATGATAGTCGATAGTATCACTCCGCCACCGAGCAACTCAGCGAAGTCAAGATATTGCAATACCTCGACCAATACGGCGAATATGAATACGTATATAGGTAACAGCTTCGGCTTTTCGGGAAACACCACTCGAACTGCGGTATACACGAGAATAACAACAAGCACGTCGCCGAAGTACGGACGGATAAAACGGTCGCGAACGAAAAGCGCGATAAAAAGCTCAATAAAAAACAATATCACAGAAAGGGAGAGATATACGAGTCTTTTCCTTTTTAACATTTCTTTCTCCTAATTTGCTAAAATGTATGCGTATCTGTCTATTTTCGGTAAAAACGAAAAAACGTTTGACAATGCGCTTTATTTGAATATAATTATAACATCAGAACATATATTAATCAATAGAAAAAGAAAACAATTGGTGCGATATGATAAAATACATTGAAGGACTGGACGTTAATATACAAATACTTATCTCGCTTTGCTTCATTTTGCTCGCGGGATTCGGTATGACAAGACTCACAAACCTTGTGAAACTGCCAAAGGTGAGCGGATTTATTATTGCGGGTATCGTAATAGGCCCGCACGTTCTCGGGCTCGTTCCGAAAAATATGATCAACGGAATGAGCTTTATCAGCGATATTGCGCTTGCGTTTATCGCGTTCGGTATCGGAAAATATTTCAAATTCTCCGTTTTGAAGCACGGCGGAATAAAGGTAATATTGCTAACGCTTATGGAGTCGATCCCCGCGGGAATACTAACGGCGGTCGCGTTGAAATATATCTTCTCGCTCGATTGGTCGTTTGCGATACTTCTCGGCTCTATCGCCGCCGCAACTGCCCCTGCAAGTACGATGATGACGATAAAGCAGTATAAAGCAAAAGGTGATTTCGTAAACACACTCTTGCAGGTCGTTGCGCTCGATAACGTGATCTGTCTTTTCGCATTCAGTGTTGTGTTGGCGATATGCGGCGCACTTTCCTACGATGGCATCGATACGATGGACGTCGTTTTGCCCGTTGTTTACAACATAAGCGGTATATTGCTCGGCGCACTTTTCGGCTGGCTGCTCGATATAATCATCACGCCGAGCCGTAGCGATGATAGCAGACTTATTTTAATGGTCGCGTTTTTGCTCGGGCTTTCGGGCTTTTGCGCGATAGTCGATATCTCTCCGCTTCTTTCTTGTATGGTATTCGGGATGGTGTATATCAATCTGACAAAAGATAAACACCTTTTTCGTCAAGCAGATAAATTCACACCACCCTTTATGGAGCTGTTTTTCATCATCTCGGGAATGAACCTCGATATTAATGCGCTGAAGTCTGTCGGACTCATCGGTGTTACATATTTTGTGATAAGATTATTACTGAAATACGGCGGCGCATTTCTCGGCGCTGTTATCACGAAGAGCGAAACGGTCGTTCGCAATTACCTCGGACTTGCGTTGATACCGCAAGCAGGCGTTGCTATCGGTCTTGCGTTTTTGGGTAGCCGTGCGCTACCGAAAGAGCTCGGTGATATGTTGATGACCGTTATCCTCTCGTCGTCCGTTCTTTATGAACTGATAGGACCGGCATGCGCTAAATTTGCGATCTTCCGCTCGGGAGATATCAAAAAGAAAAAGAAAAAAGAGGAAAAAATCGCCAAACCGACCGAGGATTGACAAAAACGCTTTAATATGTTAAAATGTTGTCAAAAGAAGAATTTCGAAAAACGGAGTTCCTCTTTTGACTTTTTAGTTATAGTTCATTTAATTTATGTAATATATGGAGAAAAACGATGGCGAAAAACTATTCAAAAATGACATCTGAAATAGAAGCGCTTGCACAGCTTTGCAAAGACAACACAAAGATAGATCCCGAGCTTTACGGCAAATATGACGTAAAACGCGGGCTTCGTGACGTCAATGGAAAAGGTGTGCTCACGGGGTTGACCGATATCTCCGAAATTCGTCAAAACAAGATCGTCGATGGGGTCGCCGTACCTACTGACGGCAAACTTTTCTATCGTGGATATAACGTTGAGTCGCTTATCTCAGGGTTCACCGAAGACAAGCGTTTCGGATTTGAAGAAACGATGTATCTTCTTTTGTTTGGCTCGTTGCCAACTGACGAACAACTTGCCGATTTCAATACAATAATCGCGAACTACAGAACGTTGCCGAAGAATTTTGTTCGCGACGTCGTTATGAAGGCATCCAACAACGATATTATGAACAGCCTCACTCGGAGTATTCTAACGCTTCACTCCTACGACAAACGCGCAAACGATACGTCTGTCGATAACGTTTTACGCCAATCATTGCAATTATGCGCGTTGATGCCGATGTTGTCCGTATACGGCTATCAGGCGTATAACCACTATCACGTTGGAAAAAGCTTCTTTATCCACGCGCCCGAAAAAAATCTTTCAACGGCAGAAAATATCTTGCACTTGCTTCGCAGCGACAGTCATTATACCGAGCTTGAAGCGCGCGTGCTCGATGTTGCGCTCGTTTTACACGCCGAACATGGCGGCGGTAACAACTCGACCTTCACAACTCACGTTGTTACGTCATCGGGCACAGATACGTACTCCGCGATCTCAGCCGCACTTTGTTCATTAAAAGGTCCGAAGCACGGTGGAGCAAACATAAAGGTTGTCGAGATGTTTGACGAGCTCAAGTCGGAGGTAAAAGACTGGACTGACGAAGATGAGATCTCCGCATATTTAGTAAAGTTGCTCGACAAAGAAGCGTTTGACCGTTCAGGTCTAATCTACGGAATGGGGCACGCGGTCTATTCGATCTCCGATCCGAGAGCGAGAGTGTTCAAAAACTATGTTGCTGCGCTATCGCAAGAGAAAAAGCTAACGAAAGAATTCGAGTTATATTCGCGTGTTGAGCGACTCGCCGCGGAAGTTATTGCGAAGAAAAAGAAAATATACAAAGGCGTTTCAGCGAACGTTGATTTCTACAGCGGATTTGCATATCGAATGCTCGGGCTTCCGAAAGAGCTTTATACCCCGATATTCGCCGTTTCGCGTATCGCAGGTTGGAGCGCACATCGACTCGAGGAGCTTATCAACGCGGGAAAGATCATTCGTCCCGCATACATGAGCATTTCCGAAGAACGCGACTACGTCAAAATGCAAGATCGCTAAATAGCTGTATATTAAAGCATATCTTGGCTGTTTCTTCTCGAATGTCGAAACGGCTACAACGCCATAATACAAAAGTTTTACTCGATTTTTTTCTAAAAAATCGCGGGGACGTGGGGCAGCGCCCCCGAGAAGCGACATCATACCCGCAGACATTCTCTGCGCCACAGACAAACACCCGTCTTGATACGTTTCTATCTTGATTCGAATAACATTACAGTCGTGCGCCTGATGGCGCACCCTAAAATCCGAAAAACAAAAAGACGGCGAAAGCCTTCTTTTTAAATTCGTGAAGAATGGTCGCCATAAGGCGACGCCTTAGCTGAATATCGTTGCAAAGCCGAAACACTTCTTGGCTGTCGCTTTTCGGGGGCTCCGCCCCACGTCCCCGCGATTTTTTAGAAAAAAATCGAGTAAAACTTTTAATTCTTTGGTGTTGTAGCTGTTACAACATTCGACAAGTCTCACGGAATATTGAGTTTTTTGGGGGGGAGCTTGAGGGG
>JAZRTU010000057.1:0-2382 GCA_045652185.1 Eubacteriales bacterium
TCTTTTGCTTTAATTTATCCTTCAAGGGTGTAAAGAACGAGTTTGTCTTCAGTCTGAAAGGAGCTGTTTTTTTACAGCTCCTTTAATGTTACATCTTACCGATTCTTTTCAATAAATAGGGAATAGCACTCTCAAAGCTAACTCCGTACCAGCATTCAGGGTCTTTTTCAAGTGTCACCTTCATACATTCGACCGTGTAATCAACGGCAACCTTCATCGCTTCCTCAAACGAAAATCCATTTGTCAAAGCACCCGTCAAGGTCGAAGCGAATATGTCGCCTGTGCCGTGGAACGACTTTTCTATCTTTTCGCGTGTGTAATAGAAAAATTCATTTGTTTCGCTGTCATAAGCGTATGCACCAATGCGACCTTCTTCGAACCCAATGCCCGTCAGCATCGCCTTTTTCGCTCCGTTTGCTGTGAGACGCACCAAAATATCGTTGATATATTCGCGGTCATAATTCTCGCGATAGGGAATGCCGAGCATAAACGCCGCTTCCGTGAGGTTGGGTACGATGATATCGGCAGTATCGCAAAGCTTCTTCATCTCCTTTGCAAATTCGGGAGTGAATCCTGTGTAAAGCTTTCCGTTGTCAGCCATAACAGGGTCGATAACAACGAGGTTTCCGTCCTTCCTGAATGTCGCAAAAAAGTCTTTGATAAGCTCGAGCTGACGGAACGATCCGAGATAACCGCTATAGAGCGCATCAAACTCAAACCCTTCTTTTATCCAATGTTCCTTAATCTTGTCTATCTCGTCGGTCAGGTCACAAAACGTAAAACCTGTAAACGCAGTGTGTGTCGAAAGTACCGCCGTCGGCACTACTGCAGTTTCGATGCCCATTGCCGACATTATCGGTAATGCAACCGTAAGACTGCATTTGCCGAGACACGAAATATCTTGAATAGTTGCAACTCTTTTCATCATGGTAAGTCATACTCCTTTACTAACTCATATTCACCGCTGAGCAAAACATCCTTCAACTCTTTTTGAGTCGTGATGCGCGATCCGATAAGGATACCGCCGTCGATCTGTGAGCCGGGATCATGGAAATCCGAACCACTCGACTTGCGAAGGCCAAATCTGTCTGCCCAAGCTTCTGCAATAGTGTTTCTCGAATCGTGACTCTTGTGTCCGTTATATACCTCAATACCATCAAGAAGCTTTGGGTTAACGACCTTCATATTGTTTCTGAAAGGATGCGCTTGGAAAATAAGAATACCTTTTTCTCTGCAAAGTGCGGAAAGCTTGTCAATGTTGAAGCTGAGAATCTCCTCGTTGAAAAGAAAATCCTCGTCGAATCCGAAAAGAAGATAGTCGTTTGACGAATCAGCGATGTTTATCTCACACCCGAGAATGACGTCAAGCTTGCCTTTTGCCGCCTCGCGAACCTTGTTTGCCGCTTCAACGTATGTTCTGACGTTTTCCTCGAACGTTTCACCCTTCAAAAAGCGGCGAAGCGTGTGTGCGGAAAAATGGTTCGATAAAACGATACCGTTATATCCCGCTTTAATGTATAATTCCGCAACCATCTCCTCAGGTGTCGATGAGCAAGCACTGATACTTTTGGAGTGCGCGTGTAATTCCAATTTATAGCTCATAATAATTCTCCAATAAAATTTGCCTTTTATTGAATAAATAATACCACAAATATTTTGTCCTTGCAATCGTTTTTTTTGAAAAAATATTCGTCACCACGTGATTAATTAAAGTGTATATTGCATAACACCTTGAAAAAGCCTTTACAATAGAAAAGAGATGTGTTAAAATAACAAAAAAAGAATCGGAGGAAAAAAGATGATAAAAAAATCGCTCCTCGAAGAAGCGCTCGGCGTCGCAATGACATCGGGAGCTGACTTCGCAGAAATATACGTTGAACGTACGCTGACAGGCGGAGTATATATGATAAATAATAAGGTCGAGCAGATCCGAGACGGCGTACTTTCGGGAATAGGCATTCGTGTCCTGAAAGGGCTTCGCAGCGTCTATGCTTCAACAAGCTCGCTCGACAGAGAAAGTGTGCTCCGTTGCGCAAAAAATGTGGCCGATGTGCTCGGCGAGGGTAACGCGGAAATTTCGATAAACTTGACCGAGAGAACCTTCGGCGATATCCATCCCGTCCGTCTCGTTCCGTCAACGGC
Organism: Eubacteriales bacterium; assembly: GCA_045652185.1. GTDB lineage: Bacteria > Bacillota > Clostridia > Oscillospirales > CAG-382 > UMGS1307. The sequence goes on from JAZRTU010000057.1 coordinate 2,143, forward strand.
GCAAAAAAATACAAAAATCGAGCTTTTAAAACGCGCATATTTTGCCGCGAAGGAATACGATCCGCTCATCTCCCAAGTGCAAGGCTCACTTATGGACGTTGACCATAATATAATGATCGCAAACAGCGATGGACTGTTGACGACCGACAGACAAATTCGAACTCGAATGGGTATCTCGTCCGTAGCATCCGAAAACGGCGAAAACCAAAGCGGAAGTTATTCACCCGGAAGAAGAATGGG
>JAZRTU010000058.1:0-3484 GCA_045652185.1 Eubacteriales bacterium
CCCGTTAACAGAACGATCGATTCTATCAACGGTGTTCTTGAAAAGGGACCTGACCTTGTATTGAAGATCAAGGATATCATCGTTGATGTTGCATCCAAGATCAAAGATAAAAAATCTGCTCAAAACGATGGCGGATCAAACGACGATGAAACCTCGGCTGCTATTGCAGATTCTATTGCAAAGGAATAGTTATTTCGTTCTTCTCATATAGATTGTCTATATGCTATATGAGAGGTGCACTATGAAATTTAAGGTTATTTTTGTTATTTTTGCTTTGCTGCTATACACATCCTTTTTGCCTATTTTCAATATGGATGCGGAGGCTTACTCTCCTATAGAGGATTTTGAACGGACACGCGAATGCGCTCAAACCGGTCTCTCTGTTTCCGCACATGCTGCGGCGCTTTTAAGCGACAACGGCGAGGTATTGTTCCAAAAGAACGGTGATGTTCGTCTTGGGATCGCAAGCACTACAAAAATAATGACAGCTATTGTTGCGCTTGAAACCTCATCTCTTGACGATGAGGTCGTTATCCCCAAAGAAGCCGTTGGTATTGAGGGCTCGTCTTTATATTTAAAGCACGGGGAAATATTGACGGTTGAAGAATTGCTTTATGGGTTGCTTCTTCAATCGGGTAACGATGCCGCTTTAGCGCTTGCGATTCATATTGCGGGGAGTGTTGAAGGGTTCGTCTCTATTATGAATGCGAAAGCAGATTCGCTCGGACTTATTGACACACATTTCACCAACCCGCACGGGCTCGATGATGATGAACACTATTCGACTGCCGTTGAGCTTGGGAAGATAACGGCTTATGCTTTGAAAAACGAGGTTTTTCGAAAAATATCATCAACTTACACACACAAGATACGCCTCGACGGAAACGAAGGCGGTCGACTCCTCGTCAACCACAACAAGCTTTTAAAGATATACGAAGGTGCAATCGGTGTTAAAACAGGGTTTACAAAATCGACCGGTCGAACGCTCGTCGGTGCGGCAGAGCGTGATGGGTTGACTCTTATTTCAGTCACGCTAAACGATGGTGACGATTGGCGCGATCACGCAAAGATGCTTGATCTGGGGTTTTCGGAGTACCGTCGCTATGAGGTTGCAAAAGCAGGCGAGATAAATCTAAGTGTTCCGATAAACTTTGGAGAAAGATCAAGTTGTTTGATAACTAATGATGAGATACCTCCTTTCACAGTAAAAAAAGGTAGTGTTCTCGAAACGAGATTCATTATTCCCGATTCGGTTAATGCGCCGATAGTTAAAGGGATGTGTCTCGGTGAAATTGAATTTTATTGCGACGGTATAATGCTCGGTAAGGAAGTGTTATACGCAGTTGAGGATATAGACCGAAAACGGCTCAGTTTTTGGGAAAGGTTAAAAAATGAACGAAACAAGAATACAGAAAGCGATCAGCGATGCGGGACTCTGCTCTCGTCGTGAAGCTGAACGCGCTATTGAACAAGGCGAGGTCACGGTAAATGGCAGACCTGCCAAAATAGGACAAAAGGTGACCGCTCGCGACGTAGTCGTTTTCAGAGGTCAACGCATTGAAGGGAAAGAAAGCAAAGAATATTATATGCTTAACAAGCCCGTTGGATACGTTACGACGATGAGTGAGCAATTCGGAAGAAAATCGGTAGGCGATCTACTTGACAACATCAAGGCGAGAGTTTATCCCGTTGGACGACTTGATATGGATTCTGAGGGGCTTTTACTTTTGACGAATGATGGCGATCTCACGATGAAATTGACACATCCGAGATATCATATACCTAAAACGTATATCGTTCGCGTAAAGGGTGATGCAAACGACGTCAGACTCGCGAAGCTACTCGACATGAGAGAGCTTGACGGAGAGCCTATTGCACCCGTTAAGATAACGCTGATCGATTATAGACCCGAAAGTTCGGTGTTCAAATTCATTTTGCAAGAAGGAAAGAACAGACAGATACGTCGTATGTGCGAAAGTTGCGGGCTTACAGTTGCATCACTTCGAAGGATCGCCGTTGGAGACCTCAAGCTTGAGGGACTCAAAAGCGGACAAGTTCGCGCATTGACACAAAAAGAAATTAACTATTTAAAGGAAAAGACGAGAAATGCTTCGAGTAACACCAATACCCGAATTAGAAAAAAAGGTTGAATATACGTCGCTTTGCGGTTGTGAATGCGACTTAAATGCGCTTACTTATTCAATTTGCGAAGACGAGGAAAAGATCGGCGTCTGTCAATTCAAGCTGACAAACGAAGGCGGAGTTATAATTTCGCTTCGCACCAAGCCCGATTACAACGATCTTGGCGCATTGATAATCGCAGGAAGAGCGGCTCTGTTTTTTATGGAACGCCAAGGAATGAAGAACGCAGTTTTGCTCGACAGGAATGAAAAGCTCGAAAGACATCTTCATTTTAAAGACGGAAAAGTTGATCTCGTGGGGTATTTTGACGGACCTTGCGAGGGCTCAAAAATAAATCAGTAAAAGGAAAAAGGTAATGACAAGCAAACAAAGAGCTTATCTTCGCGGTTTAGCCTCGAAGGAAGATACTATATTACATATCGGTAAAAACGGACTCGGTCACAATCTTGTAAAGGAGCTTGATGATGCGTTGGAAGCGCGCGAGTTAGTTAAAGGAAAAACACTCGAGACAAGCCCACTAACTCCGAGAGAAGCGGCTGAAGAGCTTGCTCTACAAGTTGGCGGCGAGGTCGTCACCGTTATCGGTACGAAATTCGTTATATACAGAAAATCAAAGAAACCGAAAATTGAGCTTCCGCGATGAGTGATATTATTGCAATATACGGTGGAACATTCAATCCGCCTCATGTTGGACACATAAAATTTGCCGAAGAGTTCGCAAGGAAAATGAAACCAAAGCGATTCTTCGTTATTCCCGATTTCAGACCGCCGCACAAGGAAATGGACGGATTTGCTCCGTCACCGAAGCATCGTTTCGAGATGTGCAAGATATCGTTCGGGCATATTGCAGAAGTGTCGGATTTTGAAATATTAAACGAAAAAACGTCATATACTATTGACACGCTGAAGCATTTTAAAAAGTTGTTTCCAAATGAAAGGCTTATGTTTCTTATTGGCGACGATATGCTTCGTACCTTTAGCAAGTGGTATAAATACCGTGAGATCCTTTCACTTTGCACGCTTGCGGTCGCAAACAGAAATGCGCTCCCTTTTGACGAGAACGAAAGATATGCTGACGAGCTTCGAGAAGACGGCGGCGATATCATGATACTCGATTTTGATGCTACCGTTATCAGCTCGACCAAGATACGCAAAGGCGAGATGCGCGGATGTGTCACGGATGAAGTTTATAAATACATTAAGGAGAATAGACTATATATGGCGTATGACTTTGAAAAGCTTATCGCTTTAGTGCCTTCTCGAAGATTGGCTCACACGCTTGGAGTTGAAAAAGCAGCTTTAGAGCTTAGAAAACGTCACTTCCCTTCACTTTGCGAGGATG
>JAZRTU010000059.1:0-4426 GCA_045652185.1 Eubacteriales bacterium
ATGAAAAAATTATTAGCATTTATGTTGTTGGCGGTGATGCTTCTATCACTCATCGCTTGTGGCAACACGACGACAGAAAGCACTCCTGCGGAAAGCGGATCTACAGACGTTAGCCAAGAAACGAGCTCCGATGTCAGCGAAGAGTTCAAATACGTTTATCCACTCGTTGATATGGAAAAAGACGATATTATCTTCGTCGTGCCCGATAGCACTTATTCATATTATGAATCGTTCGAGATCTTTGCCGCTGAGCTTAACGACGAGGTCATCAACGATTCCGTTTATAACAGAAACGCTATTGTTGAGTCGAAATTAAATTGTATCATTCTCGAAGAGAAGAAATCTGCGATCCACGAGATTATAAAAACAAACTTCAACAGCGGTATCGATGATTATGACGTATATATGCCGATGATGAACGATAGCATCGCTATCGCGGCGGACGGATATCTTGCCGACCTTACAACGCTTGAGGGACTCAACCTCAGCGGCGATTGGTGGGATCAACGCGCAAACAACGACTTGACTTTAAACGGTCATCTCTATTTTACAACGGGTGACATCAGTATCCTCGACAACGAATGTACGATGGTAATGTTCTTCAACAAGAAGCTCATTTCCGATAATGCGCTTGAAAGCCCTTACGACCTTGTAAAGAGCAACAAATGGACTATCGACAAGGTTTATGAGATGTCGAAAGAGTTCACTGCAGACGATGGAAACGGTATCTGGAACAATGAAGATAAATATGGACTTCACGTTGCTTTCAACGCACCGCACTCATTCTTCTTCGGCGGTGGCGGACGTATGACGCAAAACGATGGCGAAAAGGTAACGATAACGCTCGGAGACGAAACCTATACAAATATGATCGACGATATTATGGAGATCTCGCTTTCGACGAACGTCGTTACTAACAACCACACAGGATGCACGACTTTCGAAAGCATTTGTGATATGTTCACCAATAATCAGATCATTTTCACAACGTTCGCGCTCACTGATATGCGTCAATTCCGAAATGCGAAAGATTTTGATTTCGGTATCCTCCCTTATCCGCATTATACGGAAGACCAAACTGATTATAACTGCCTTATAAGCACGAGCCTCGTTCCCGGCGTTTCCTTCTTGGACGGCATCGGTGCGATCAATAACGCGGCAATAGTTGTTGACGCGATGGCTTATGAATCAAAAGAAACACTTACATACGCATACTATGATAAAACATTGACGCTTCGCGACCTCAGAGACGAGGAAAGCGGCGAGATGCTCGACATCATATTCAGTAGCAGAGTTTACGATATCGGTTATATCTGCAACTGGGGCGGAATGGGCAGGATCTTCGAGGATATGTATTCCGCAAAACAAAATAACTTCACCTCGAAGTTCGACGGTATGCGTTCGTCTATCGAGTCGGCAATGGACGATATGATGATGCGTTTTGGTGACTAATATAACGGAGAATAATATTATGATAAACAGAATAAATAGTAGTGTTGATGACTGCTTAAAATGGATAGAAACACAGATGCTCAGCTATAACCGCGGAACCGTTGGTGTTTATGAGCGACTCAGGATCGACGTTAACAGACGAGTTTGCTGGACACGTCCCGACTGTAACACAGAGATCGCGCGCGTTATTCTGAAACGCGGCCGTGAGGATAACCAAGATATTTTTGAAAACATAATCAATTGGGTGCTTTCCGTTCAAGATAACGACCCGATGTCCGCATGGTACGGCTCCGTTCCGTTTTATCTCCACAACGGCGATCTCGTTGATTTTTCGGGCAGAGCACGTTTTCAAAACGATAACGGCAAGGTGCTCATCGGACTTATGGACATATACGACATAAACGGCGACGAGCGCCTGAAGACGGCGGCGCTCAAGCTTGCTGACTATTGGGTACGCATCCAGCGCGACGAGGGATATTATTACCAAAATGACGGTGGTGTAACGCAAGGGCTCTATAAAGGTCCGTGCTTCATCTTTTGGCTTGCGGCGGGAATTGCGCGTTGCTATAAGGAAACGGGTGATGAGAAATACCTCCGTTCCGTTGAGAAGGCGATGAAATATCTTCTCTCCGTTCAGCTCGACAACGGCAGATTTGCGACAACTTATGAATTGATGCGCAGCGAAGACTGGCGTCCTCCGTCCTCGGAGAATGCGCTTGCGATGTTCTGCCTCGCTCGTATATTAAAATACATCCCGCGCGATGATTGGAAACGCAGCTTTGAGCGAGTTAGCGCTTTCGTGCTCTCGCTTTGCCATAAGGACGGCGGTGTGCTCAATGCAGATGCCGACAGCCTCAACGCATCGCTTCAAGAAAACCCGATGATATGCGACCTAGTCTACACAGAGGGATTTGCTTTGATGGGATTTAACGAGGCGTATGCACTGACAGGTGACGAGAAATTCAAAAACGCGGCAATAAAGCTTGCCGACTTCTTGATGAATATACAATGTAAAAACGAAAGTCCGCTTTGGGACGGCGCATGGCGCGGCACATACAATGCCGAAACGAAATGTTGGGACGGACGTGCGAACCAAAACAATAACATCGATGAGGGCGGAATGTATTCGATCTACACAGGTTGGTGTGCTTCGACGATAATGGACGGACTTTTGGGTGTAAAGGCTATTATTGAAAACGAAAGGAAATAGATATGAAAAAACGTATTTTGTTCTTCATTCTCGCGTTAGTGATGCTTCTTCCGTTTGCTTCGTGCGGAACTGTTGATGTAGGCAGCACCGTCTCAGTCGAGGTGTCCGAGATTCCCGACGTATCCCAAGATGAATCAAAAGAAGAGTCAAAACAAGTTGCAGAGGTTAAAGGCGGTATGTATAACGTAAGAGAATATGGTGCGAAAGCTAACGGTCAAGACGATTCGAAGGCTATTCAAACAGCAATAAACGTGTGTGCGGCTAAAGGCGGCGGAACTGTATATCTCCCGGCAGGAACGTACACGATAAAAGAAACTATAGTTAAAAAAGCAAAGGTCAGCCTCAAGGGTGACGGAATGTATGCAACATATCTTGCTTGGGGCGGTGCCGACGATGGTGTTATGATCAACACGGCAAACGAATCGCTGTGGGGCACATCGATCGAGCAGATATTCTTCAGTAACCCTAACAAGGCTAAGAATGTTATCGGTATCCTCGGCGGCTCGACACTCCAAAACTACAACTCCGCGATCGGATCGTTCAAGGATCTCGTATTCTTCGGACTCGGAACAGGTATTTGCGGTAACGCTGAGCCTGCGGGCGTTGGTATATTCGACTGCTATTTCGAGAACATTTTTTGCTCCGACTGTGACGTGGGGCTTCACCTCTACGGCTCGGGCAACACTATAGTGCATCCGCGTATCGCGACCTGCAAAGTTGGGCTTTGCCTCGACTTCCTCAACGGCGAGAGCTTCGACGGTGTACACGTTATCGGCGGTATCTTTGCGGCTAACACGAAGGACATCCTTGTGCCCAACCAAAGCGGACTCAGACCTTGCAATTTCGTTGGTACTTGGTTTGAGACGGCAAAAGAAGGTATTTTAACCATAACTAACCCAAACACTCGCGTTATGAACATAACGTTCCGCGACTGTATGCTCAATTCATCTGCCGACAACAAGAATTTCTTCTTGCTTGATGCGCGCAACGCGCTTGGTGTCGTAACGCTTGACAGTTGCACAGTTGTTGACAACAAGGGTATAAAAGCACCGACCAACAGCCAATCAGTGTTCGAGGTAAAGAACCTCCAAGTATACGATGGCAACGGCGCGGTGTACCAGATCAAAAACGAAGACGGTGGCAAACGCTCGTTCACGGGTGACGGCAAAAAGACAGAGTTCCTCGTTGGTCATACCATGAACCAAGACGTTAAGACCGTGTCTATCGTACCGGCTTCCGCTGATATGGCGAACTGCAAATATTTCGTGACCGCGAATGATAAGAGGATCACTATCACGTTCCTCGAAGCACCTAAACAAGGAGCTGTGCTCGAGTTCTATTGGCACGTCGAGGCTTGATAGATTATCTATCTATAGGTTTTTGGAACCCTCTTGATCAAATTCACAATACAGTCGTGCGAAATACGATAAATCAAAAAGACGGCGAAACGGTGTCTGCGATAGAGCAGTATAACCTAACAAACAGGAAAAAGGATAGAGAAATTTCACTTTCTCTATCCTTTTTTTCTTGACAAGCACTGCATTTGTAGACATAAATGCGAATGTTAAATTTGTCGATATGCCTCGCGTTGCTACACACCGCTCGGCTCGATATATTTGCCTTGCGGCAAATTCGATATATTTTTGCTACGCTCAAATTCGATATGATATAAATCCGCGCTCACGCAGTGAGCATATCGAGCGCTCTGCGCATATCGAACGCCGTAGGCGTATATCGAAAATCCGCTCAAGCGGATTTATATCG
>JAZRTU010000060.1:0-7076 GCA_045652185.1 Eubacteriales bacterium
CTACGATCCGACTTGGACCGTCTTTGTTTACAAGCACGGTCAAAGCGTCACGATCACAATCCGTTTTTATCTCGACGATATGTTGAAAGTTGCCCGACGTTTCGCCTTTTCTCCAAAGCTGTTGACGTGAGCGAGAGAAGAAGCAAGTTTTCTTTTCGGCGATGCTTATTTCCAAGCTTTCTTTATTCATATATGCTACTGTAAGCACCTTTTTAGATTTTGCATCAACGACTACTGCGGGAATGAGCCCCTTTTCGTCAAATTTCAATTCGTTTACGTTTATCATAATGTTCTCCTGATAATCTATATTCTAACTTCGATTCCGTTTTGCTTCAACGTTTTTTTCAAGTCTGCGATACTGACCTCGCCAAAGTGGAACACTGATGCGGCAAGTCCCGCATCTACCTTCGGGATTGATTTGAAAAGCGTTACGAAATCGTCAATACATCCCGCACCACCTGATGCGATAACGGGTACGTCAACCGCGTTGCAAACCGCATCAAGCATTTCGAGATCAAATCCTTTTTTAACTCCGTCTGTATCGATACTGTTGAGCACGACCTCACCTGCGCCGCTATCGACACAACGTTTTATCCATTCAACCGCTTCAAGCCCCGTGTTTTCACGTCCGCCTTTTGCAAAAACGCGGAAAACTCCGTCAACACGCTTTACATCAGCCGAAATAACAACACATTGGTCGCCATATCTCTTTGCCGCCGCCTCTACGAGCGAGGGGTTTCTGATCGCACCCGAGTTGACGCTGACTTTATCAGCGCCACAGCTAAGCACGCGCTCAAAGTCTTCAAGGGTATTGATTCCGCCACCAACGGTTAGCGGAATAAAGATCGTTTTCGCGACCTCTTTCAGTATATCGGTAAATATCGCTCTGCCCTGCGCCGATGCCGTTATATCATAGAAAACAAGCTCGTCCGCACCAACGTCGCTATAAAACCGACCGAGCTCCACGGGAGAAGAAACGTCGGTTATTCCTTCAAAATTTACACCCTTGACAACACGCCCATCTCGGACGTCGAGGCAAGGAATTATTCTTTTTGCTATCATACGTTCGCCACCTTTAACGCTTCCTCGAGATCTATCGTTCCCTCATAGAGCGATTTCCCGAGTATTGCACCGTATATTTCCATTTCGGCAAGGGTTTTTACTTCATCAACGCTCGTTATTCCGCCTGATGCGACGATATCAATATCGAATTTTCTCGAAAGCTCACGATATAGCTCGAGATTCGTTCCCGCAAGAAGTCCATCCTTCGAGATGTCGGTGCATATTACCGTTTTCACTCCGATGGATTGCAGATATTCGCAAAATTCACTGCATTCAAGCTCTGACACCTCTGTCCAGCCCTTTATCGCAACGTATCCGTCTTTAATATCGACACCTACGGCTATTTTTTCGCCATATTCTTTAACTGCGCATTCGAGAAAATTCCTGTCTTTAACAGCCGCCGTACCCAAAATCACGCGAAAAGCACCTGCATCGAGGTATTTTTTGACCGTTTCGATCGTACGGATACCTCCGCCTATCTCAACGAGAAGTCCGCTTTCATCGATGAGCTTTTTGACTGTATCAAAGTTCGGTGTATCTCCGTTTTTTGCGCCCTCAAGGTCAACGGCGTGGAGATAAGTTGCGCCTTTTCTCCGAAACTCCTTCGCTATTTCAAGCGGGGAGCCGTATATTGTCATTTTATCATAATCGCCCTTTACCAAACGAACTGCTTTACCGCCGATGATATCGGTTGCGGGAAATAGATTCATAGCTTTTTCCTCTCTTATTTTATCTCGCAGAAGCCGCGCAATATATTAAGTCCAACGTTTCCGCTTTTTTCCGGGTGGAACTGTGTTCCGAGCACATTGTCCTTCGCTACCGCCGCTGTCAGAGTTATTCCGTATTCCGTCGTTGCTATGACGGACTCATTACAATCGGTCGCAAAAAACGAATGGACGAAATAGACTCTGTCTTTTTCGTTAATATATTTAAAAAGTGCGTTTTCCTTTGGAAAATCAAGCTCGTTCCAACCGATGTGCGGTACTTTCAACTCGCTCGGAAGAAGCGGCCGCATCGGTACAACGCTGCCTTTTATCAGATCAAGTCCGCTATGCTCACCATATTCAAAGCTTTTGGTGAAAAGCATTTGCATTCCAAGACATATTCCAAGCACGGGCTTTCCCTTTTTCACCTCATCGCGAAGCGCCTCGTCCATTCCATGCTCGCGAAGCAGCTTTGCCGCATCACCAAACGCACCGACACCGGGGAGAATAAGCCTATGCGCATTTCTTATAGTTTCTATATCGTTGCTGACGACCGCTTCTTCGCCGATATGCGCAAACGAGCTTTTTAGCGAAAAAAGGTTGCCAACACCGTAGTCTATTATTACTGTCATAAAAAACTCCAAGTAGTTATTGTTTTACTTATAAAACTCCCTTTGTCGATGGGATCTCGCCAACGTGCTTTTGGTCTATTGAAGTCGCCGTATTCATAATTCGTCCGAACGCTTTAAAAGCCGCCTCGATTATATGATGCGAGTTTGTTCCACTCATTTTTTTGAAGTGAAGTGTCATTGGGCATTTTCTTACAACTGCCCAAAAGAACTCCTCAACAAGCTCCGTGTCAAAGCTACCGACCTTTTGGGTTGGTATCTTCAGGTCACACGAAAGATAGGGGCGTCCCGAAATATCGACTGCCGCGATAACGAGGGCTTCGTCCATCGGAAGCACGATGTCGCCATATCTTTTTATTCCGCGCATATCACCGAGCGCACCCGCGAATGCCATACCAAGCGCGATCCCGATATCCTCAACGCTATGGTGGTCATCAACCTGCACGTCACCGTCACAAACGACGTCAAGATCGAAATCACCGTGGCGAGCGAAAAGTGTCAACATATGATCGAGAAAACCCACTCCGCTGTTTATATTGCTTTTTCCGCTTCCGTCAAGGTTTAGTGTCAATGTTATTTTCGTTTCGGCAGTATTTCTTTCGACAAAATACGTTCTCATAAATTTTCCTCACCGAGCAGCATCGGCTCTTGTGCCAATTCATCTATCACATCAATAAGCCGTTCCATCTCCTCGCGCTTTCCTATCGTTATTCTCAAATAGTCTTTTATTCTCTCTTTTTTGAAGTGGCGAACGAGTATACCTTTCTCCTTCAGCTTCAAATAGAGCGATTCTCCGTCTATCGAATTCAATTTCGCGAAAACGAAATTCGCTTTCGACGGCAATACCGTAAATCCTCTTTTTTCGAGTTCTATCGTTGTATATTCACGTGTTTCGATTATCTTTTTTCTGCACTCCTCGAAATATTCCTCGTCCTCTATTGCCGCCTTTCCCGCAAGAAGCGTCAGTCGGTTAATACTATAGGGGTTAGTCGAGTATTTTATTTTCTCGAGTCCTTCGATCAACTCGCTGCTTGCGATCGCAAATCCGAGTCTTCCGCCTGCGAGTGAGCGCGATTTTGAAAAGGTTTGGACAACGAGAAGGTTATTGTATTCATTAACGAGAGCCACGGCGCTTTCCGTTCCAAAATCAACGTATGCCTCGTCAATAAGACAAACGTAGTCACGGTTGCTCTCAACTATTCTTCTGATATCATCGAGAGAAATTGTTTTTCCCGTCGGTGCGTTTGGGTTCGCGATAACAACGTTTGCGCAGACATCCAAATAATCCTCCACTCCGACAGAAAAATCGTCACGAAGCGGGATCTCTCTGTATTTCAGACCATAGAGGTTGCAATAAACGGGATAGAACCCATACGTTATATCGGGGAACACTGCCGTTTTCTCCTCGTCGCAAAAGCCGAGGAAGAAAAAATTCAAAATATCGTCCGAACCATTGGATACGAAAACGTTCTCTTTCTTCACGCCGTAGCGTTTTGCTATCGCCTCACGAAGCTCGCTACATGTCGGGTCGGGATAGAGTCGAAGGTCTTTTACCTCGTATTCGTTTATTGCAGCGACCGCTTTTGGAGAAGCGGGATAGGGCGACTCGTTGGTATTCAACTTTATATATTTTTTGTCTCTCGGTTGTTCGCCCGGAGTATATGCCTCCATCGAACTGTATTTTTTACTCAAAAAGCTCATTCTTACTTTCCGTCCTTAAAGCGAATCGCAACGCTTTCGCCATGTGCGTGGAGCATCTCCTTCTCCGCAAAATATACGATATCGTCAGCCACTCTTGAGAGCGCCTCTCTCGTATAGTAGGTAAACTGTGTTTTCTTTATAAAATCATCAACGGAAACAGGGCTTGAAAATCTTGCCGTTCCGTTCGTCGGGAGCGTATGGTTAGGTCCTGCAAAATAGTCGCCGACTGCCTCGGGGCAATATCTTCCGAGAAATACCGAGCCTGCGTTCTTCACACCGTCGAGGTAATCGAACGGGTTATCAACACATATTTCAAGATGCTCAGGGGCGAGCTCGTTGGACATCTCGATCGCTTCTTTTATATTATCTACCAAAATGATCTTTCCGTTGTTCTCTATAGACGCTCTTGCGATCTCACTTCTCGGAAGCAAGGCGAGTTGGCGTTCTATTTCGAGCGACACACTTTTCGCCAACATTTCACTGTCGGTGACGAGTACTGCCGTCGCCATTTTATCGTGCTCTGCTTGGCTTAACATATCTGCGGCAACGAACGTTGGGTCGCTCTTTCCGTCGGCAACGACAAGGATATCGCTCGGACCTGCTATCATATCGATAGACACTCTTCCATATACCTGTCTTTTCGCCTCGGCAACAAACGCGTTTCCGGGTCCGACAATTTTATCAACCTTCACAACGGTTTCCGTTCCGCAAGCAAGCGCGGCGATAGCTTGTGCGCCGCCTATTTTATATACCTTATCAACGCCCGCTATTCTTGCCGCCGCCAAGATCACCGGGTTTATCGTTCCGTTATATGTCGGTGGTGACACCATAACGATTTGGGCGCAACCCGCGAGCTTTGCGGGAATGCAGTTCATCAACACCGACGACGGAAGCGGTGCTGTGCCGCCGGGGATATAAAGTCCGACCTTTTCTATCGGCAAAAGCTTTTGACCGAGGAGTTGACCATCCTTTTCGCTGATGATATATCCGTTTCTGACCTGTTTTGAATGGTATTCTCTGATATTTTCCGCCGCTTTTTCCAACACCTCGATGAATCTCGGTTCAACCGATTCAAACGCCGCGTCTATCTCAGCCTCGCTGACCTCGATCTCACGAAGCTCGGCTTTATCGAATTTCAATGAATATTCGCGAAGCGCCTTATCGCCGTCGCGCTCCACGGTTTTTATTATCTGCTCAACAGCATCGGCTATTTCGCGTTTGGTTTCGTTATTTTCACGCAAAAAAACCTCTGTTTCGCCTTTTCTGTATATCTTTATCATTTCTTTTATTCCTTTACTTCAAGCCACTTTGTGAGTGAAGCGCAAAGCTTCGTTATGCTTTCGTTTTTGAATTTATAGCTGACCTTATTCGAGATAAGTCTTGCGCTTATCGGGACTATCGTCTCAAAAGGCTCAAGATCGTTTTCATAGAGTGTTTTTCCCGTTTCAACGATATCGACGATAACATCGGAAAGTCCGAGTATCGGCGCAAGCTCAATTGAGCCATTCAATTTTATTATATCTATCTCTCTGCTCTTGGACTCATAATACGATTTCGCGATATTCGGGAACTTCGTTGCAACGCGCAAAGTCTTATCGTTATTATCAAAAAAGTCCTTTTTTCCTGCGACCGCCATTCTGCACTTCCCGATACCGAGGTCAACGAGTTCATATACATCAGGGGTATATTCAAGAAGTATATCCTTTCCTGCGACACCGATATCTGCAACGCCGTGTTCAACGTATATCGCAACGTCCGATGGCTTTACCCAGAAATATCTGACACCTTTTTCCTCGTTTTCGAAGGTCAATTTTCTATTGTTTTCGTGGATAGACGGGCATTCGTACCCGATCTGCTCAAAGATCGAATATACCTTTTCGCCGAGTCTTCCCTTTGGTAATGCTATATTAATCATTATTCTACCTCGATCAATCCGTTTCTCGTCAATCTCTTGCAAGAGCCGTATTTGATATTTCCCGTTTCTTTTCTCTCTATACGGACACTCGATCCGCCCGAGCGTAACATTTCCGCCGCGGAAAGAATCGCTTCCGCGCTGACATCACCGTCAACGATCAATTGAACATCAACGTCTTGGCGTTTTTCTTCGTCTCCATATCTTTCGAGAAGATCGAGAGAAAGCGCGAATCCGATCGCACCACCATGCTTTTTCATCTTCTCAACAAGAAGGTCATATCTTCCGCCCGACAAAAACACGTTTGAGATACCGTCGATAAAGCCTTGGAAGATCAATCCATTGTAGTAATTCATATCGTTAACGAGGGAGAAATCGATCCTTATCTTATCTTCAAGATCGTACATCTTCATCAAATCACAAATATCGCTAAGCTCGGCAAAACCGTTCGTGAAGCCAAAATCATGCCGCAGTTTTGGAAGGATCTCACTCGGTCTGCCGTAGATTCGACATATTTCACATATCTTCTCGCACCACTCGTCCGAAACACCGTCTTCAAGGCACGCCGCCTCAAGTTCATGGATATTCTTCTCACCGAGAAGCTTCAACATATGGTCGCAATTTTTAACACCTGCAAGCTCGAATATCTCGCTGACAAGCCCCATATGTGATATATCGAGCAAATAATCATCACTAATACAAAGAAGGCTCTTTGCGGCGAGCATCAACACTTCACCCATCTCATATTTTCCGATATCACCGATACACTCAAGTCCCGTTTGCATTATCTCACGAAACGAACCTGTGTCGTGCGACGGACGATAAACGCTCTCGTTATAGTAAAGCTTCATAACCCCACCGTCAAACGCGGCATTCTTCACTATCGAAAGGGTAACGTCGGGCTTCAACGCCTTCAATTTACCATTTGTATCGGGAAACGTTAAAATATTCTCACTTTTAAGAAAGTCTTTATTTTTCGCGTAAAAATCATAACCCTCGAATTTATTAACTTTATAATGGAGATATCCGTAGTCAGAGAAAAGCTTTCTGAGCTTATAAACTGCTCTC
>JAZRTU010000061.1:0-2311 GCA_045652185.1 Eubacteriales bacterium
GAGCGGGCGCAAGGGCGAAGGATATCGGTTGGAGAATCGACTACTTTTTGGTATCCGACAGGATAAAGGATAAGATCCGCGACGCCTATATCTACAAGGACGTTTTAGGAAGCGATCATTGTCCCGTGGGTATTGAGATAGACATATAAAAATGCTTCGGGAGACGGGAAAACCGTCTCCCTTTTTGTCGGAAGATAATTCTTTAGAATTTTTAAAAATGGTCTTGACATTTAAGAAATGAGATGATATAATAACAGATGTCGTACGGAATGCCGGAATGGCGGAATAGGCAGACGCCCGGGACTTAAAATCCCGTGGGACTTAAATCCCGTGCCGGTTCGACCCCGGTTTCCGGCACCAATTTTATATCGCGGGGTAGAGCAGCCTGGTAGCTCGTCGGGCTCATAACCCGGAGGTCGTGTGGTTCAAATCCCGCCCCCGCAACCAAAAAAATTCCTCGGACTTGTTCCGAGGATATTTTTTTACTTCTTCACTTTTCACTCTTCACTCTTCACTTTTCTCCCTTCGCAAAGGAATTTTTTTGGAGGTAATAAGTAATAGTGAATAGTGAAAAGGTATCTGATGTGGCTTTTTGCTGTGGCAAAAAGCATTTTTTATTATATCCGATAAAAAATTGGTTTAAAGTCCTGCATCTTTTTTGGCACCTCTACTCAAAATGAAAACAGCACCCGAAGGGTGCTGTTTTCGTTTTGTATGGGTGTGGCTTACACTGCACTTTAGGCAAATACATTACGGCGCACTTGATGTTTCAAAAATAAATGTTTATAATAACTGTGAGGTTTTCCTTGTTTTAGTTGTGTAATAAGTAGAAAGGCAACAAGCGCCTTTCGGAAAGGAGCGGGCTTATGGATAACGGTGCAAGTAGCTACCGCCGTTTCCGTGACGAAGGTGATGAAAGCGGACTTTCGGAGATCATAAAGGTCTACCGTGACGGACTGATCTTCTATCTAAACGGATTTGTAAATAATATTCAAACGGCAGAAAAATTAGCCGAGGACACCTTCGTTTTACTCGGTACAAAGAAACCGAAAGACAAGGGAATCGGTTCATTTAAGACTTGGCTTTATACGATAGGGCGAAATATTGCGCTTAACTATTTAAGGCGCAGGTCAAAGAAGGCGGAAATCTCTCTTGACGATTGTGCGGAGCTTATAAGCGATGAAGAAAATCTCGAAACGTTTTTCATAAAGGAAGAACGAAAGATAACGGTACATAGAGCGTTAAAAAAGTTAAAGCCCGAATACCATCAGGTGCTTTGGCTCGTGTATTTCGAAGGATTCAGCCATAAGGAAGTCGCCGCCGTTATGAAAAAGAAAGTTCACAACGTCGATACCCTTGTATACCGCGCCCGCAAGTCACTTAAATCACAATTAGAAACGGAGGGCTTCGTATATGAAGAATTATGATGAGACTATTAGTACAGTATTTGACCGTATAAACGAATATGAGGTCGAAAAAAAGAGAAAAAGGAAAGCTATAACGAAAGCATCGGCATCTCTTTGCCTTGTTGCATTAATCGGTGTCGGACTTGGCGCGAGCGGTTTATTTAAGGCTACTCCGCCCGCCGTTTCGGAAAGCGACAGCAAAGACGAGCAGAATGTGCCGACGAACAACGACGAGCCTTCGGGCACATCAGAAGACTTACCTATCATTTGGAGTGATAGCGACGTAATTGACTCGTTAGTCGGTGATTGGAAAGGAAAGACCGTTGGAGGCAGTTTGAAAGGAGTGCTCCTCGATGATGCAAATAAAAACAGCTTAATTGCAATCTCCGTATTATTCGAAATAGATGAGAAATACGTACACAACGGAAAGACCTTGAAGGATTACGGAGACGAAGCGAGTGACGAATATTGGGTATACCGAGGAATGTACATATTACAGCTTTTCGGCGACGATCTTAAATACGGAGAAAAGCTATATACAACGGGTCTGCCTAACGGAGAAAAATGGCACAAAACGTTTTATGATGAAACCGTTGAGGATATCGGTAAGGATATTATAGAAAAATATATCGTTGACGGAGAGTTTTTAAAAGAACAGCTCGAAGCCGATATTGAGGCTTTTGAATGGCCTTGCAGAATTGCTTACGAAGAGGCTTTAAAAGCATCTCTTAAAAACACTCGCGACAAGGCAATTAAAATATTGGAAGAAAACGGCATCAAATATGAATTGAGACGTATATACGGTGCGTATGGGCTGGATTATGATTATGACACCGTTTTTTTCGCTACCGCAGAAACCTTTGAAAATCTTTCACTTGAAGACGTGCTGGTTTACGATTTGGCGT
>JAZRTU010000062.1:0-10455 GCA_045652185.1 Eubacteriales bacterium
AGCGACATCATACCCGCAGACATTCTCTGCGCCACAGACAAACACCCGTCTTGATACGTTTCTATCTTGATTCGAATAACATTACAGTCGTGCGCCTGATGGCGCACCCTAAAATCCGATAAACAAAAAGACGGCGAAAGCCGTCTTTTTAAATTCGTGAAGAATGGTCGCCATAAGGCGACGCCTTAGCTGAATATCGTTGCAAAGCCGAAGCAGCTCTTTGCTGTTATATCCAAGGGGCTATGCGCCCCTTGACCCGCACGATTTTTTAGAAAAAAATCGAGTAAAACTTTTAATTCTTTGGTTCTGTAGCTGTTTGCTACTTGGCTTTCGGGGATGCAAGCAACTCGTAATTGAAGATGCGCCCGATTATAAACGTCGCAAACACAAGGTCGAGGCATGAATAGATCGACTCTAACGAAAAGTTTATTATCCAGAACGCTGACAATATCGCGTGCGGCAACGAGTACACCATCGTCAACAACACTGCGCTGAGCCCATAGAATACATACGCTTTACCGTTGCCGTTTCCTGCGGAAAACTTTCCCTCTTCAAGAAAGAACATCATCATCGCACAAAGCGAAAACAGATGGAATAGCTCCGTCGCGTTGTTCGGTCTATAGTTGATTTGGAAGAAATACTCCATCACGCGAACGAGAAACATCGTGATCGGCAATAACGCCAAAAACATAAACCGTGTGCTTTGCGGTTGTACGTTCTTTGATGATGCATACCCGAAAAACGCGCACGAGAGGATCATCAAGCATACTATCGCCCATTCGATGATCGTGTATTCTGCACCGTTGAAATAAAAGTATATATTGAACAACGCCGTTGTTGCCATCATAAACGCGCAAAGCGACGAACAAAACACCGATGCGATGTCTTTATATTCAAGTGTCGATGCGCCTGTCTTCCCCGCTAATGTCGCGATCACAAACGCCACCGCGATGAGCAACAACACCATATACGGAAATATATCAACACGCCAATCTCCAACGAGCTTAATATCACTATACGTTGTGAATTGTGACAGCCCGATCGACTCCGCAAACATTTTTGTCAACGAAACACGCCAGAACCCGAACGCGATCGCAACAAGACTGAACACAATAACTGTAACTCTATATTTTATCTTAGTCATTGTTATATCCTTTACATACATTATATCTTACTCTATATTATAAAACACTCTGCTTCGAAAGTCAAAGCATTTTTTTCATTTTTTTAAAAATTTACAATTTATTCACAAATTATACTGTTTTATCGAAAAAACACGCCTCGAGATAGTATTTTGATTTTCGATTTTATAATTGTATTTTTTGTGTTAATATGTTATAATAAACGGGTATATGTATCAAACTATAGGAACGAGGCGAGAACTATGAACACCATTGCGGCAATATCCACTCCAAAAGGCAAGGGCGGGATCGCTGTCATCCGTATCAGCGGTGACGAGAGCATCGATGTCGCAAAAAAAATATTTGTGCCAATCGGAAAAACATCGATCGATTCGCTTGAGGGCAACAGATGTATATATGGCACTATCGTTGACGGTGACGAAAGCATTGACGATGGGGTTTTAACGCTATTTCGCGCGCCGCGCTCCTACACAGGCGAAGATACTGTTGAGATATCATGTCACGGCGGTGTGCTCGTTACGGCAAGAGTGCTCGAAGCCGCATTGAATAACGGCGCAGTTATGGCAGCAGCAGGCGAGTTCACCAAGCGTGCGTTCCTGAACGGAAAGATCACTCTGACCGAAGCAGAAGCAGTCGGCGGGATGATCGATGCAAAAACGACTTCTCATCTTCGTATCAGTCGAAACCAGCTCCGCGGCTCGCTTTCAGGTGTACTTTCTGAGCTGAGCGACCGATTGACCGAGCTTGTTGCATCAGTATACGCATATATCGACTATCCCGACGAAGACCTGACCGACCTTTCGCCGAGCGAGCTTCGCGCTGAGCTTTTGAAGGCTCAATCGAAGATAAACGAGCTATGCGGAAGTTATCGCTACGGAAAAGCTATCACTGAAGGCATCAGCGCGGCTATAATCGGGCGCCCGAACGCGGGAAAATCAAGTCTGCTCAATGTATTATGCGGATACGAGCGTGCGATCGTAACCGACATCGAGGGCACAACACGCGACGTTATAACCGAGGAGGTTTCTGTCGGCGGTGTTCTGCTCCGATTAGCTGACACCGCAGGTATTCGCGCAAGCAACGACACGATTGAGCGCATTGGGATCGAGCGTTCTCGTGCGCAGATAAACGAGAGCGAGCTTATAATCGCTGTATTTGACGGCACAACCGCACTATGTGCGGAAGACCGCGAGATAATCGAGCTACTCACCCCTGTACGCGAGAAGGTTATCGCGGTGCTAAACAAAACTGACGTTGCCGCCGAACCGCTTGACGAATTAACCGAGATATTCGGCGAACTATTGACAGTCTCCGCGAAAGACAGCAGTGGCATTGTCACGCTTGTCAAACGTATATGTGAATATTGCGGTGAACTCGATTGCGGAACGGAAATAATTCTTGGCGCGCGTCAAAACAGTGCTCTTAAATCGGCAGGCAAGCATATTGAGAACGCGATCGCCGCACTTGACGGCTACACTCAAGACATAGCGGCAATGGATATCGAGCAAGCGCTCGAGCGACTCGGCGAGATCGACGGCAGAACCGTATCCGAAGACGTCGTCTCTCGAATATTCTCGAAATTCTGTGTTGGAAAATGATTTTTTGTGAAGCTGTTCGAGTAGCAAACTGCAACAACACCATAATACAAAAGTTTCGTCGACCTTTTCAAAGGTCGCGGGTGGAGGGCGGAGCCCCCAAGAAGTGACAGCCAAGAAGTGTTTCGGCTTTGCAACGATATTCAGCTAAGGCGTCGCCTTATGGCGACCATTCTTCACGTATTTAAAAAGACGGCTTTCGCCGTCTTTTTTGTTTATCGGATTTTAGGGGACGGCATCAGCCGTCCGTCTGTATTGCAACATATTGCAAAAAAGAAGCATATCAAGACGGGTGTTTGTCTGTGGCGCAGAGAATGTCTGCGGGTATGATGTCGCTTCTCGGGGGCTCCGCCCTCCACCCGCGACCTTTGAAAAGGTCGACGAAACTTTTAATTCTTTGACGTTGCAGCCGTTTCGTGCGTTTGCTTTCACAGACACATAAAAAAACATCCTTTGGTGAACCAAAGGATGAATTTTTGTAATTACTTAAACTTACGTTTACGAGCCGCTTCGGACTTCTTCTTTTTTCTCACGCTCGGTTTCTCGTAGTGTTCTCTTTTGCTGAGCTCAGAACGGATACCGGAACGAAGGTAGGATCTCTTAAATCTTCTAAGAGCGCTATCGATAGACTCGTTCTCTTTTACTTTTACTTCTGCCATCTTTATCCCTCCCCTGCAAAAGGATTTTTAACAAATGCGTTTACGCAAATGAAATCAATTAAAGAGCTTTCTTTGCTGTCTCAACGAGTTGTGCAAATGCTTCTTTGTCGTTTACTGCCAACTCAGCAAGCATTTTACGGTTGAGTGTGATTCCACTCTTCTTCAAACCGTTCATAAATCTGGAGTAGTTGATGCCGTTAACCTTCGCTTGCGCGGAGATACGTGTGATCCAAAGTGAACGGAAATCTCTCTTCTTTTGTTTTCTGCCGACGAAAGCGTAGTTACCGCTCTTCAATACAGCTTGTTTCGCCATCTTAAAGTGTTTGGATTTCGCGCCCCAATAACCTTTAGCGGCTTTTAAAATTTTATTTCTTCTCTTTCTTGTAGAAAGAGCACCTTTAACTCTAGCCATTGTTAATTCCTCCTATTTTCTTTCCTTATGCGTAAGGCATCATTTTCTTGATCGTAGCCGCTTGTGTAGCTGCAACGTACTCTGCCTTACGGAGTATTCTCTTGCGCTTCGGTGCTTTCTTACCGAGCTTATGTCTTCTGTTCATGTGATTCAATTTAACTTTTCCGCTACCTGTAACCTTAAATCTTTTTTCAGTAGCTGTGTGTGTCTTAATTTTCCCCATCTGTCTTTTTTCCTTTCGTTGTAGTTGACGCTTTCTTCGGCGCCATTATCATTATCATATTTCTGCCTTCGAGCAACGCAGGCTTCTCAACAACTCCTGTCTCGGCTACCGCCTCAGCAAATCTGTCTAAAAGCGCTTTTCCTTGCTCACTTCTTGTTATCTCACGTCCGCTAAAGCGTACAACGACTTTAACTTTGTTTCCGTCTTCCAAGAAACGCTTCGCGTGGTTGAGCTTTGTATTAAAATCGTGGGTGTCGATTCGGCATTTAAGTTGGATTTCCTTTAACTCGACAACTTGACGTTTCTTGCGTTGTTCTTTTTCTTTCTTTTCACGTTCAAAACGATATTTGCCGTAGTCCATTATTTTGCACACCGGCGGCTTCGCGTCGGGCGCTATCTCAACAAGATCAAGTCCTTCTTCTGCGGCAAGTTTCAACGCTTCGTCGCCCTTCATTATCCCAAGCTGCGCGCCGTCTTTTCCGATAAGTCGTACTTCTTTATGCTTGATGCTTTCGTTGATGATCTGGTCTTTACTGATAGTAAAACACCTCCAAAAAATTACAAATAAAAAATGCAGCCTCGGAGCTGCATAACACTGCCAATTCACACCTATATCGATAACTTTATCCCTATAGCGCGTATTGAAAAATGTTATTAACCAAATACTCCGATTGAGAAGTGGTGAAGGCATACTAATGCCTTTCTTCTTTGTGCTTGTCTATTTTACCACTCTTTTCCCTGTTTGTCAATACCTTTTTTGCTTTTTTCAAAATTATTTTCCGTTAAAAAAAGAGTTTGCATGGATATCCACACAAACTCTTTTCGCTGTCTTTTTATTGGAGCGCCTCAAATATATTGATCAAATTGGTCATATTTGTCTCAAGCGTCGCTTTATAGCCATCGTAAAGCGTTGTAAAGTTTTGACCGTCAGCCGTATAATTGAGGATGTTTGCGGCTGTACTTGCGAAGCAATAAACGTAGCCGATATCACATCCGATATTTGCGAAGATGATGTCAAGCATATCTTCACTGTCGTCGTCGCGCAAACGTTGACCTTTAAGCGTTGTTTCAACGTACGCCGGTGTTACATAGTTTTTACCCTCTGCGCCGAGCACGTTCATTACTGTCGCGATATCTTCAAGTTGGCTCGGATCAACATTACCTGCGATAGCAAACGCATTGCAAGGCCACGGAACGAGCATTGAGTGATATCTTTCTTGTCCTTCTTCATAAAGCGGCGCGGGAAGTATTCCGAAATCAACGTCCATCATACGCATTCCCTCGATATTGGACAATGCATCCCAGAACATTAGCGCACGGCCTTCGACAAACGCATCAACGAGCAAATTAACAGGTGTGTTGGATACACCGAAAAGATCGTTCGCTCTTACAAAGCAGCTCTTATCGGTTATAAACTCTTGGAATCTGTTTGCAACCTCAGCGCTACGTTCGCTATATCCCGTTGTTGTCGGATTATTGTTATTATCAAGCGAAGCAAAACGCTCGCCTGCAGAGAAGAAGAACGCCTTGAAATTATCATTTTGACCGCCGATACCGAATTTATCGAGGTGATTTATCGTACCGTTATTATCGAGGTCTTCATTATACAGCTTCGCCCAAGTGTGGATGACATCAATAGTCCATTTATTGTTTTTAACGAGCTCATAGGGATTTTCAAGCTCAAGGTTAGCGGCGATATCTTTATTGAAGAATACTGCTGAAATTGAAGTTTTAGCAATAAATCCGATGTCGCCCGTGAGAAAATAGAGCTTATCCATAACGTTTACAGCATCGATGAAATATTTATCCCACCATTCGCTTTCAAGCGCCATATTTTCGATGTCATTAAGATTATAGAATTGACCGTTTTTAGCAAGCGCACCCGCTTGGTAAAGCGACGGAGCGCAGATCGCGAAATCTCCCGTTCCGCTATTTATTGCTGTTTGAACATACGTTACAAACTCACCGCTTTCATTTCTGTTGCCGGAGGTCACAACTTCTTCAACGACCTTAATGCCAAGAAGATCTTCAACGATATCGTTTCTCGTCTTGACCGCATCGTTAAGCACGTTTGCTTCCAACTCATCGGCGTTAAATCCGAATTCCGTATACTTCAGTGTTGACGGATCCGTTGCTGTCGAAAGAACTTTAAAATCGCCTTCCCACGAGAAATCCTCGGGAATGTTTGCGGAATACATAATCTTTCCGTCGGTTGACGTTTCATCAGACACATCAGAAGTGTTGACGTCAACGCTTTGAGTGTTGCTCGCCTCACCGTTCGGTGTACACGCGCACACGAGCAAAAGCGAGGACAAGCAGAGTATTAAAGCAATTATTTTTTTCATATTCTACCTCCGATAAAATTATAAATACTCATTGAACTCGTTAACACTTTGTTAACATATTAATAGTTTACCACAAAAAATCTCAATTGTCAATCGTTTTAAAACGCTCAACGTCTTCGAAGTGCAAACTTGTTTTTTATCTATCAGCGATAAAGCATATATCGTTTTGCCTCCGACAAAAATGATTCGAGCGATCCGGCGGCTCTGTCGCGTAATTCTTCGGGTGTATAATTTCCGCTAATATCGTTGTTGCCATATCGCAATGCCAACCCTTGCGCCGAAAACTCAAATTCATCGTATTGCCGCATATGCTCGAGAATACACGTTGCCGCAAACAGCGGTCGATACACCGACCTCTCGGTGACGTGCAGCTCAACGCCCTCGCAGACCTTTCCCGCGTGCTTTCCAAACATCGGTGTAAACGCCGCGCGTCTCACCGTCAGCCCATCGATATGCTTCGAACGAAGGTGGTCGCAAAGCGCCTTTGAATCCACAAACGGTGCGCCGACAAGGTCAAACGGACGCGTCGTGCCTCTGCCCTCAGATACGTTTGTTGCCTCAAACAAACAAGTACCGATATAATTTATCGCCGCATTAACCGACGGGATGTTAGGTGATGGGTTCACAAACAACAGATCCGTTTCGTCTGCATACAAGCTTCGTTCCCAACCGTCAAGCTCGATAACGAAAAGCTCGCAGCCAATATTTTTCTCTGCATTCGCCCACCGCGCGTACTCACCGACAGTCAACCCATATCGCACCGGCAACGAAAATCGCCCGATCCCCGACGAGCAATTCGCTTCGTCAAGCCGCGGACCTTCAAATGCGACACCGCCGATCGGGTTAGGTCTGTCCAATACCACAAGCGGCTTCTTTTGGCTCGACAATCGAGCCATCATATCAGTCAAATTATATAAATACGTATAAAACCGAGCACCGACGTCTTGGATGTCATATACCAAAACGTCAATATCCGCAATCATCGCATCGAGCAATTCCACAGAAGACGTTCCGACGTTATAAAGCGGCAATCCTGTTTCGGGATCAACTCCGTCTTTCAGCCAAAGTCCATCCTGCAAATTGCTCCGTATCCCATGCTCAGGCGCATATAACGCCGCCAAATCGTATCGTTCGCGCAATATCTCATACGTTGCATCACCGCTTTTTGCTATACCCGATGCCGCACTGAGCAACCCGACTCTTTTCCCACGCAACAGCTTATCCGCATCTCTTATTCGGTCAATTCCGCACAACACCTTCTTCATCGCATTACCTCTCGATTCGTTCTTTCTTCCTTAATATTTTAAAACAAATCAATGCGATTGTCAATTATTCCCGTCAAATTCAATAAAAAAGTGTCGCTTCACGACTGTAAAAATGTATCTAAAAATTTGTTAAAACTATTGACAAACAGAGAGAACGTGAGTATAATTAAATCGTAGTTAGCAGCCGCTAACTCGATATACCAAAATATAAAACGGTGAGATCATGACATTAAACGAAGCTCTTTTGGGCGTTGAATATACAATAAAAAGCGTTGCGACGGAAGATGACGAAATGGATTCGTTTCTGTTTTCGCTCGGTTGCTTTGCGGGTGAAAGCATCACGGTCGTGTCACGCAAAAAGAAAAGCTGTATCGTCTCTATCAAGGACGCAAGATATAACATCGACGACGGACTTGCCGAAACAATACTCGTATAAAACGGCAGTACGCTGCCGATAGTTTTTTGAAACATGGTTAGCGCAGGCTAACCGAAAACTTTTTATTTTACCGAGGAAGAAAAAATGAAAATAGCATTGACCGGAAACCCCAATTCCGGCAAAACAACAATGTTTAACGCGCTGACAGGGAGCAACGAACAGGTTGGAAACTGGGCAGGCGTTACAGTTGACAAAAAAGAAGACCACATCAAAAAAATATATTGTCCCACCGACGAGCAGATAGTTGCCGTTGACCTTCCGGGTGCATATTCTATGTCGCCGTTCACGAGCGAGGAAAGTATTACAAGCTCCTACGTTAAAGAGGAAAACCCCGACGTTATGATCAATATCGTCGATGCATCCAACCTCAGCCGAAGCTTGTTCTTTACAACACAACTGCTTGAGCTTGGTGTACCCGTTGTTATCGCGCTCAACAAAAGCGATATTAACGAAAAGAAAGATACCAAAATAAACGTATCACTGTTGTCCGAACTGCTCGGCGTTCACGTTGTCAACACAATTTCGACCACAGGCGAAGGGCTCAAAGAGGTCGTTGGCATAGCGGTATCACTCATCGGAAAGCAACAAATTGCGCCCTACGATCAAGGCAAAGTAGACTTGACCGACAAAACGGCATCGCAAAACGCCGACCGCAAGAGATTCGAGTATGTAAGTGCGCTCGTCAAAAAGGTTGAAAGCCGCAAGATCATGACCAAGGATAAAAACCTCGACGATAAGATCGATGCGGTTTTAACAAACAAATGGCTCGGGATCCCGATATTTGCCGTCGTTATGTTCCTTGTGTTCCAGATCTCTCAATCTTGGTTAGGTCCTTGGATCGCAGACGGGTTTATTATAAACGAGGGTGCGGAAAACGAGATCGTTATCCCCGGACTTGTAACACTGATCGATTATCTCGGTGAATGGATCGCAACGCTTATGAGCGACACATCGCCTCTTTTGCAGGCTATCGTCGTTGACGGTATAATCGGCGGCGTTGGCGCAGTTATCGGATTTTTGCCGCTTGTAATGATAATGTATTTCTTCATAGCGTTGCTCGAAGATTGCGGATATATGTCGCGCGTAGCAGTTGTGCTCGATCCAATATTCAAAAAGGTCGGACTATCGGGCAAATCGGTTATCCCGTTCGTCATATCCGTCGGTTGCGCCGTTCCGGGCGTAATGGCAAGCCGAACCATCCGCAACGAACGTGAGCGCAGAGCAGCGGCAATGCTTGCGCCATTCATGCCGTGTGGCGCGAAGATCCCCGTGATCTCGCTGTTTGCGGGTGCGTTTTTCGATAACGCAGGTTGGGTAAGTACGCTCATGTATTTCAGCGGTATCGCAATAATCTTTTTCGGCGCGTTGCTCGTCAACGCGATCGTTGGTCACAACCTCAAAAAATCATATTTTATTATAGAAATGCCCGAATATAAAGTTCCGTCTTTCATTGGCGCGTTCAAATCGATGTGTAGCCGCGGCTGGTCGTACATCGTGAAAGCAGCAACGATAATCCTGCTTTGTAATACGGCGGTTCAGCTCATGCAAACGTTCGATTGGAGCTTTAAGATAGCGCAAAACGCAGACAGCTCAATACTTGCAACGGTCGCAGGTCCGTTCGCATATCTGTTCGTGCCGATCGTCGGTGTACTCAGCTGGCAGTTGGCGGCGGCAACGATAACGGGCTTCATCGCGAAGGAAAACGTTGTTGGCACGCTTGCAGTATGTTTTGTTGGGCTTGAAAACCTTATCAACACCGAAGACCTCGCGATGCTCGAGGGTACGGGCGCAGAAGTAGCGGGCATCATCGCGATCTCGAAATTCGCCGCGCTTGCATACCTGATGTTCAACCTCTTCTCACCGCCTTGTTTTGCAACGATCGCCGCAATGAGCGCAGAGATGCGAAGCTTCAAATGGCTTTTGGGCGGGATCGCGCTCCAGCTTGGTGTCGGTTATACGGTTTCATATTTCGTATATACGATAGGCACATTGACGTCGAACGACACGTTAAACGTTGGCGCGGCGATAGGTGGCGCCATAGCGATAGCATGTATGGCGATTTTCGTTTGTGTACGCATATCAACGGCGAACAAGAAAAAGGTAAAATGATCAAACATAAAAAGGACAGTGGGTGTAATCAATGAAAGATATAGTTATCAGCGCTATTCTCTTAGCGGTGATAGCCGGCATAATATATTACCTCTACCGCTCAAAAAAGCGAGGTCAAAAATGTATCGGCTGTCCATACGCAAAAGAATGCGGAAAAAAACAATGTGATAAATGATTTAATTATTATGAGCCCCCCTTTTTGAAAAGGGGGGCTCATTCTCTCCCCAACTGCCGGCGGCAGCGCCGTATTCCGTGGTGCTGTTCGAGTG
>JAZRTU010000063.1:0-4053 GCA_045652185.1 Eubacteriales bacterium
TGTCCAACACTGTTTGCTTTGCAAACAGTGTGCCCTTATTTTAGAAAAAAGGGGTTCTCAGTAATAATATCAGTAATAATAAATTTTAGTATTGATCAATCAACCGTTCAAGCCGAAGAACGCTCTTAGCGCGGCTGTTATCTCAGGCTCGTTTTCGGGCTTTTGTCCGCTGAAACCAACGAGTGTAACGGTGCTAAAATCGATGTCGCCGATATTGCCGACAAAACC
Source organism: Eubacteriales bacterium (assembly GCA_045652185.1). GTDB lineage: Bacteria > Bacillota > Clostridia > Oscillospirales > CAG-382 > UMGS1307. Next base: position 229 of record JAZRTU010000063.1, read on the forward strand.
GCTGTCGTCATATACGATATCGCCTAGGCTATCCTTATCAACGTAGCTTACTTCAATGTGTATTCCACCACTGCCGTTTCCGTTGACAACGTGTGAGCCGTTAGTGAAATCCATCGATGAATCGTCGTCGAATTTTTTGAGCAACTCGTCGATCGCTTTGCCAAGCGCCGCTTTTTGCTCAGCGTTGAGATTGAGCTTCAACGGGTCAGCGCCGTTTTTCACCATCGTTTCAACAAGCTTGTATGCACTGTCGCTTTTGTAGAAACCAAGCAAGGTTGAGAGTGTTCTCATATCAACCGATGATTTGGGGATCTCTTTTCCGTTGTCTTTGCCGTTGTCTTTATCTTTGTCGTTGTAATCCTTCGCATCGGTGATGATAGAGTCTGTTATTGCGAGCTTGTATATATTGTGGAGCGCTACAAGACCGCCGATGCTGCCTTTGTTTTGCGGAAGCTTCGTGCTGTTGGCAGCAGTAGCGGCAGCGTTGAGCAATTTTCCAAGCATAGGATCAACGTTGGGATAAGTTTGCTTTAAATACGAATCAAGTAGCTCAAGCGCGTATTTGATAGCTTCTCCACCCTTCGGGAACGAGTCGTAGCTCGGGTTGAACCCGTTATTTGCATACGCCGCATCAACGGCGATGATCGCGTTGACATAGTCGCCAAAGTGGTACGAACCAACCTTCACAGTCTTGCATTCGTGGAGCTTTGCGATGAGTTTTTTGGAAACGGCGTCGCTATTGATATATGTCGCGAGCGGTTCATCGATACCGAGAAGCTCGGAAAGCTTGAAGTTTTCGAGCAAGATAGTGAGCGATTGCTCGGAGAACATCGGGTGGCGAACAACGACCTCGAGAATAGAGCCGTTGCTTGGTGAGGAGATAACTGCGCCGATCGCTTCTACCTCCGCCTTGAGCTGTGCATCTGTCGAGAGCTTTTCAAGGCTGACCGTCTTCAAAAACTCTTTGGCGAGCTCGGGTTTCTCTTCAAACAGCTCGGTAACAACATCTTCGATAGTCATTGCCTTGATAGCGTGGAGTTGGTTACTGCTGTTAACTATGCGCAACGCTTCGGTCAAACAACCCGAATCGTAGAGCTTGACGATATCTATTTCCTCGTTCTTGATCATATTGATAAGATCGTGGCGGATAACAAGATCAAATATGTCGAGCAACGCGGTGCAGTTTTCTTTGAAATCGTCCTTATTCATATCGAGCATCGAGAGAAGTATCTGCACGCGCTCGTCTTCGCTATCGGTCGGAAGCTGAGTTTTTATCGAAGCGATCGCTTCGGAGAATACGGAATAGAACCAATCTTGCTCAACAACGTTCTCACGAAGGTGCTCGATTATCTCGAGTTCATCTTCTCCGAATTCGGTCGGATCTTTTTCTGTGAGGTCTTTGAGCATCGTCACGGTTTTTCCCGTAGTTTCAACGATCTCGGGTATATTGACCTTCGATTCGTTAAGCTCGAAGTTTTGGAGTCCTTTGTATATCGCCGCGATAGGTGTGGGCTTCGTCATAAGCGCAACAGGGTGCGAAGACAAAACTTCGATATATTGCTTTATCTCGGCAACATCTTCGCCGTCATCGACAAAGTTAAGCACTGTTTGAACTGTCGGCGCGTAAGTTTGGATAGTTCCGTAGATCGGGAGCAAGAGCAAAATGGTATAGAGCACCGCATCAACGAAACGAACGCCAAGTCCGCCGAATTTATATCCTTTTTGGGGAGTTATCAATGATTTTCGTTTGATCGCGTTTGCAACGAGCTTAAATATAAACGTCAGCACAAACATCAACACTACGAACAAAACGAGCGAGAGAACGCTGCCGACAAGTCCGTGCACAAGGTCGTTGACCACGCTTTCCGAGAGCGGGATACTTTCGAAAATATCGTCAACGGGCACATAAGCAACGACCGTCGGGACGAGTGCTTTTGCGATAACGTTAGAGAGCAACATACTTACGATAGCGCTCAATACAGTAACGCCGAGCGAGATAAGTGCGCGCCAGAGTCCTTTTTTATAGCCGCTGATACAGAATATCAATCCGGAAATAAGGAAGACCGCCAAGAACGGCACCCAGAGTAACAAATTGAGTAATGATGGTGACATTTCAATCATCTGCCTTTCAATCTTTTTACATTTATTATAGTCATAGAACCGAGTATATATCGAGATATATGAAATTTTATCTCGATACTGTCAGTATATCACATTATTTTTTGTAAATCAACAATAATAATAGTTTTTTTAAAAAGACAGAGAAATACATTCCTCTGTCTTTTTCTATCATTTGAACTGTGAGTTATAGAGCGAGTGGTAGAATCCGCCTTTTTTGAGCAGTTCTTCGTGGTTGCCTTGCTCGATTATTGCGCCGTCCTTTACGACAAGTATTGTGTCGGCGTTTTGGATCGTTGAGAGTCGGTGGGCGATGATGAAGCACGTTTTGTTTTTCATCAGCTCAGTCATCGCGGTCTGTATTTGTATTTCCGTTCGTGAGTCAACGTTCGACGTTGCTTCGTCGAGGATCAATATCGGCGCATTCGAAAGAAATGCTCTTGCGATAGTTATCAACTGCTTTTGTCCTTTCGAGATATTCACCCCGTCGTCCGAGAGTATTGTATTATATCCATCGGGCAAGCTTTCGATATATGAATTGATCTTTGCCGATTTTGCTGCGGCATATACCTCTTCGGGTGTTGCATCTTCGCGACCATACACAATATTATCGTAGATAGTACCGCAAAACAGCCAAGTATCTTGCAGCACCATTGTGAACGCGCGGCGAAGGTCTGCGCGTTTCAACTCGTTCGATGGGATACCGTCGATAAGTATTTCGCCGCTTTGTTGGTCATAAAAGCGCATCAAAAGGTTGATTATCGTTGTTTTTCCTGCGCCTGTCGGTCCTACTATAGCGACGGTCTGACCTTTTTTTGCGATGACGTTGACGTTTCTCAACACTATTTTATCTTTCGTATATCCGAAAGTAACGTCATTCAATCTGACGTCGCCCAAAACGTTGTTGAGCTCTTTCGCATCGGGCAGGTCAGCCTTTTCGCTTTCCTCGTCGAGTATTGCAAATACACGCTCAGCCGCAGAAAACGCCGATTGGAACTCATGGAGGATATTTGAAAATTCGTTGATAGGGCCTGCAAATTTTCTTGAATATTGGACGAACTGGGCAACGCCGCCGAGAGTTATAAAGAAAACGGAGGCTTCGAGGAACGTACCGTTTTGGGAATACATATAAAGTATTCCGCCCATAACGGCAACGAGTGTCAGAGAGATATTGTTAATGAGGTTGATCGTTGGGAACAATAATGCGCCGCTGTATTCGGCTTTATAGAAAGCGTCCATAGCTTCGTCGTTGATCTTATTGAAGCGAGAGGAGATGATCGCTTGTCTGCCGTATGCCGAGATAGTGCGTGAGCCCGTCAGCATCTCTTCCGCAAATCCGTTGAGCTCACCGTATTTTTTCGCTCTGCTTCTGAAAAGCGGACGAACGACTTTTGAACGATATCTTGTGAAGAGTATCGATATCGGAACGGTCAGCGCGAAAATGAGGATCATCGGCTTTGAGATATTCCACATAAAGATCAGCGATCCGATAACAGTATAAAGGCTCGTCATAACTTGGATGAGGTCGTGGGAAAGTGTGCTGTTGATAGTGTCGATATCATAAGAAAGGTGGCTGATGATATCTCCCGTCGCATGAGTGTCGAAATACCCAACGGGGAGAGTTGTGAGCTTTTCGAAAACCTGCTTTCTCATTTTGTATATTATTTTTTGGCTCAGCTTTATCATTACGACGGAAAGAACGTATGA
>JAZRTU010000064.1:0-4624 GCA_045652185.1 Eubacteriales bacterium
AGTGAGTTGCAAAAAGCGTTTTCGCGCCGATCTTCTTCGAGGTATATTCAACGACCGCCTTCGCGATACTCATACCGTCAAACGTAGACGTTCCTCTTCCGATCTCGTCATAGATGATCAAACTGTTTTTAGTTGCGTTCTCGAGTATCGCCGCAACCTCCACCATCTCGAGCATAAATGTTGATTGACCGCTTGCAAGGTCGTCCGATGCGCCAACACGAGTAAATATTCTGTCAACGATACCAATTCTTGCTTCTCGCGCGGGGATGAACGAGCCTATCTGTGCAAGAAGCACGAGCGCCGCAACTTGACGCATATACGTTGATTTACCCGCCATATTCGGACCGGTTATTATCATTACTCTATTGTTATTACAATCGAGCATCGTATCATTCGGAACGAAATATCCACCATCGAGGCATCTCTCGATAACGGGATGACGTCCGTCTTTTATCACGATATTATCTGAATCGTCCACTTCGGGACAAATATAGTTGTTTTCAACCGCGAGTTGCGCGAACGCGAGATATACGTCGAGCTTTGCGAGCGAGTTTGATGCATGGCGAAGCGAGAGTTGTAGGGAAAGGACCTTTTCCTTCAAGCCCTCAAAATACAATAGCTCGATCGCCTTTGCTTTTTCCTCAGCGGTCAGCATATCGCGCTCCCATTCCTTCATTTCACCAAACGTGAAGCGTTCGCAATTCGTCAAGGTCTGTATTCTTCTGTATTCCATCGGCACTTGCGATGCAGCGCCCTTTGAAACCTCGATATAATAGCCGTATACTTTGTTATATCCTATCTTCAAGGTCTTTATTCCCGTCGCACGACGTTGATCCTCTTCAAGCTTCGTCAACATCGCGGAGCCGTTCGTTATAAGACCACGATAATAATCAAGCTCGGCATCATATTCTTTTCTGATAAATCCGCCGTCACGCGCGAGTGCGGGCGGTTCATCTATTATCAAATTTTCAATATAATCTGCAAGCAAGCTAAAATCGTCGATAGTTGATGATATAGTCGAAAGCTCCGTCCCGCTGTATATCGAAAGCTGTTGTTTTATGTAGGGAATGCGCTTAAGTGTTGATGCAAGCGAACGAAAATCTCTCGGTGAAACGGTATTATACACTACCTTCGTCAAAAGACGTTCGATATCCACGATACCTCTGAGTTCTTCGACGATATTTGTTCTCGTAACAGTATCGCCCATCAGCTCACGAACCGCATCCTGACGCGCTCTGATAGCACGGCAATCAACGAGCGGACGTTCAAGCCACATTCGAAGAAGTCTTGCACCCATCGACGTTTTCGTTTTATCGATCACCCAAAGAAGACTTCCCTTTTTCTCCTTCGATCTCATCGTTTCCGTGAGCTCGAGATTACGACGCGAGAAATAGTCAAGCTGAAGAACTCTGTTTTCCGTATAATAGGTCAAAGCTTGGATATAGCTGACGTCGGTCTTTTGTGTTTCCAAAATATATAAGAGCAACGCGCCCGAACTTATTACCGACGGATCGTTGATGAAAAATCCGTATTTTTCACGGAAGCTTTCGCCAAACTGCTTTTTCATCATCTCGACACTCTTATTCTGAGCGAAATATTCGTTATCCTTCTCAGTCAGCAAAGCGCCCAGCTTCTCGCGACAGAATTTTTTTGCCTCGTCGGGCACTGTCTCGTCGCAAAGCACCTCGCTCGGATGATATGCTGCGAGCTCGGCAAAAAGCTCAGGGTATGAGCCTCCCGAAAGATATCTCGCAAAGAGCTCACCCGTTGAAACGTCGCAAAAAGAAACTCCGATACCGTCCTCGCCAATGTGCAACGATGCGAAAAAGTTGTTTCGCTCCTCGGACAAAAATGTGCCCTCGGTAACAGTTCCGGGAGATATCGTGCGAATTACCTCGCGTTTGACTATCCCTTTTGCGGTCGCCGGGTCTTCTATCTGCTCGCAGATGGCAACACGGTAGCCTTTTGATACTAATTTTGTAATATACCCCTCAGCGGCATGGAAAGGAACACCGCACATTGGCGCACGTTCACCTTCTCCGCATGCTCTTCCCGTCAAAACGAGATCGAGCTCCTTTGATACTATTTTTGCATCTTCAAAGAACATTTCATAAAAATCGCCCAATCTGTAAAACAAGATACAATCTTTATATTGCTCCTTGACCTCGAGGTATTGTGACATCATTGGCGTTGTTGCCATACTTACTCTCTCTCCTTAAATTTATCGGATCAATGACAGCCTCCGCAGCTTGTGCAATTACCGCTGCAGCCTGATTCTCCCGTTACTGCGCCCATAAGCGTTCCGTTGATGAAGTTGAGAAGCTCGTTGAGCGCATCTTCAGCGTCGGAGAGTGCTTTGTGCTTTTCGTTTTCAACTACTTCGCCGAAAAGTGTTTGAAGTCTTTTATCGAGGAGCATCAATGCTTCGTCGTTATGCTCTTCGCGAGCCGCTTCGGTTTCATACGCAGTTTTTACGTTGTTGTATTCTTGTACCTTCTTCAAAAGGTCCATATCTGTAAAATAATCGTTTCTTGCTTCGTGATATTTGAGCACTGAATCATCATTTTTGAGTGCTTCTGCCAATGCTTCTACAAGTACTTTTACGTTTTCTGTCATTTTTTCTTACCATTCCTTTTATTTAGATAGATTTAATTTATTTTTTTGCCCGTGATAGAATATGCTTGACATTCAGTGATCTCAACATTACAGAAATCTCCGATTTTTATATTCTCACCCGAGAAATTAACTATTTTATTTTGTCCGCTTCGTCCGGTATATATACCACCGTCAACTCCGTCAACGAGCACTCGCTGAACACTTCCGAGAAGCTTTTCGTTGTTCGCTCTCGCGATCTCGTTTTGAACGTCACTGAGGTATTTGAAGCGTTCGACCTTGACCTCGTGCGGTATTTGGTCATCCATCACCGCCGCTCTCGTTCCGACTCTCGGAGAATACAAGAAGATATAGGACATATCAAATCCGACCTTCTTCACAACGTCAACGGTATCGAGAAAATCCTTTTCCGTTTCTGTCGGGAATCCGATAATGATATCCGTTGTCAGCGCAACGTTCGGTATCGTTTCCTTGAGCATCATCGCTTTTTCGAGATATTGTTCTTTATCGTATCTTCTGTTCATAAGCTCAAGTATTCTTGAACTACCCGATTGGAAAGGAAGATGGAAATGGTTCGCCATCTTTTCGTTTTTGAAGGTTTCAGCGAGCCGCTTCGTGCAATCCTTTGGATGAGAGGTCATAAATCTCACTCTGAAATCACCGTCAATCGCAGTTATATGCTCCAAAAGCGTTGGAAAATCAACTCCGTTTTCACTTCTATAACTATTTACATTCTGACCAAGAAGCGTTATATCCTTAACGCCGCTCGAAAGAAGCTCACGAAATTCGCGGATAACGTCTTCTTCGTTTCTGCTGCGCTCTCTGCCTCTAACGTATGGCACGATACAATACGAACAGAAATTATTGCATCCATACATTACGGAAACCCAGCCCGCAACCTTGCTCTCGCGCATCACGGGAAGCCCTTCTGCAATAACGCCAAGCTCATTATGGGGGAGATCGTTGACCGCCCAAACTCTTTTTTTGCTATACGCCGCCTTTTCGATAACGCTCGGCAACATATGTACCATATCCGTACCCAAAAGGAAATCAACGTATGGATAGCTCTTCTTGAGCTGTTCGAGGCGGTGCTTTTCTTGCGCCATGCATCCGCAAAGTCCGATAAGAAGGCTCGGATCTTTTTCCTTCAGCCTTTTCAGCTGACCTGTATTAGACAACGCCTTCAGCTCCGCATGCTCGCGTATCGCGCAGGTATTGATAATGATGAGCGACGCTTCCGTTTTATCATCGGTCTTCTCATAGCCCATCAGAGCGCAGATCCCGCTCATTCGTTCGCTGTCCGCCTCGTTCTGCTGACAGCCGTAGCATTCCATATAAAATTTTCTGCCCTTTGGAGACTTTTCTCTGTATTTTTCCGCGATCTTTAACTGTTCTTCAACGATCTCGCGGCTAACTTTAACTTCTCTCATAAATCTATTCCGTTTTGAGCGTATATACGCCCTTAACACTTTCTATTTTCAATCTGTCGCCAAGCTTTTCTATCGAAACTCTGCCGTTTCCGCCCGCAGTCGCATGGATAAAATCAAGTCCGCCAAGGCTTATCGCAACGTGACCGGGGAAGAAAATGAGGTCTCCCACCTTAATATCTTCGAGTGTCGTCGGCTTTAGCATCGTCATTCTATCGGTGTCGGCATCGCGCCAAAGCACTACACCGTTGAGGTAATAGGACATAAACGCGAGCCCTGAGCAATCGATTCCCGCAAAGCTCTTTCCGCCCCAGCGATATATCGCGCCAAGGTATTCCTTCGCTGTCGCAACAACACGATCCCCAAACTCACCCTCGCCAAAATCACCGTATTTTTTAACACTGCTTTTTCTGACGTAGCCTATCTTACCGTCGGGAAGACAAACCTTGAAAAAGCGGCCGCAATCTTCGGTCTCGTCAACGACAAGTCTTGAACCCTTTGATATCGATATAATTGGTGCACGGTGATACTCCGGTGTCGGCAAAATGTCGGTAAGAAGTGCGCAGACAACGTATTCTCCGACC